>JBIIAR010000005.1:0-21667 GCA_044239765.1 Microbacteriaceae bacterium | reverse complement strand
AGTCGGGGGTGGGGTAGCAGAACGAGAGGCGCATCTTGTTGCGCCCGTCGCCGTCCGAGAAGAACGCTGTGCCCGGGGTGTAGGCGACGAGCTCCTTGACGGCCCGCGGCAGCATCGCCTTGGAGTCGAGGTGGTCGGGCAGGGTGAGCCACACGTAGAAGCCGCCCTGAGGCACAGTCCAGGTCATCTTGGGAAGGTGCTCGCCCAGGGCGGTGAGCATTGCATCCCGGCGTTCCTTGTAGACGCCCCGGAAGGTGTCGATCTGGCCACGCCAGTCGGCTCCGTTGAAGTACTCGCTGATGACTGTCTGGGTGAATGACGAGGGGGAGAGAACCGCGGCCTCGTTCGCCAAAACGAGTTTCTCTCGAATTGCGTGGGGGGCAAGCGCCCATCCGACCCGAAGGCCCGGGGCGAATGTCTTCGAGAAGGTTCCGAGGTACACGACGCCGTCCTCCTCGACAGAGCGCATCGCCTGCGGCGGCGGGCTGTCGAAGTAGAGCAGGCCGTACGGGTTGTCCTCGATGACCAGGATCTCGTTCGCGCGGCAGATCTCAAGGATTTCCATGCGGCGTTCCCAGGTGAGCGTCACGCCCGCGGGGTTCTGGAAGGTCGGAATCGTGTAGAGAAACTTGATGGTGCGGCCAGCAGCCCGCAGGGCGGCGATGTGCTCGCGCAGCGATTCGGGGATCATGCCCTGGTCGTCCATGGCGACGTGGTCGACCTCGGCCTGGAAGGAGCGGAAGACCACGAGCGCGGTCACGTACGAGGGACCCTCGGCGATGACGACGTCACCCGGGTCGAGGAAGAGCTTGGAGACGAGCTCGAGGGCGTGCTGCGAGCCGGTAGTGACGACGACGTCATCGGCGCTCGCACGGATGCCCTCGAGGGCCATGACGTCGAGGATCTGCTCGCGCAGGGCGGGCATGCCCTGCCCAGACCCATACTGCAGCGCCGAGGCGCCCTGATTCTGAATGGTGCGCTCGAGCGCCGCGGTGACCAGCTCGGTGGGAAGGGCGGAGACGAAGGGCATTCCCCCGGCGAGAGAGACGACCTCTGGGCGGGATGCGACAGCGAAGAGCGCCCGCACCTCAGAGGCGCTGAGACCCGCCGTGCGCTCGGCGTAGTGGTGGTACCACGGGTCGAAGTTGTTGCCCTGTGTGCTCATGGTGCTTTCCCGGTTCGGTCAATCGTTCAAGAATAAGGGGGTTAAAGCGAAAAGCCCCGCCCACGAGATGTGGGCGGGGCTCCTAAACGCGCTCTACGCGAGGAACTCCGCCAGGTCGGCCTCGATGGCCGGCTTCGGCTTGGCGCCGATGATCGTCTTGACGAGCTCGCCCTTCTTGAAGACCTTCATGGCCGGGATGCTCGTGATCTGGTACTGCATCGCGGTCTGCGGGTTGTCGTCGACGTTGAGCTTGACGATCTTGATCTTGTCGGGGTTCTCTGCCGCGATCGCGTCGAGGATCGGGGAGACGGCGCGACACGGGCCGCACCACTCGGCCCAGAAGTCGACCATGATCGTGTCCTCGGAGTTGAGGACCTCATCGGCGAAGGTGGCGTCGGTGACGTCGTGTGCAACAGACATATTGATTTCCTTTGTTAAGCGGAGACCGGCTGAGCGGTCGCCTTCTCGAGGGTTTCCTTGGGCAGGCCGGCGAGGTAGTGCTCTGCGTCGAGAGCGGCAACGGTGCCGGAGCCCGCGGCCGTCACGGCCTGGCGGTAGGTGGAGTCGATCACGTCGCCCGCGGCGAAGACGCCGGCGAGGTTGGTGCGCGACGAGCGGCCGTCAACGGCAATGGTGCCGAACTCGGTGAGGTCGAGCTGTCCGTGCACGAGGTGGGTGCGGGGGTCCGCGCCGATCGCGATGAACAGTCCGCTGAGGTCGAGGGTGGTCTCGGTGCCGTCAACGGTGTCGATGACGCCGACGCCGGTCACGAGCTGGTCGCCGTAGATATGCGCGACCTCCTTGTTGAAGAGGAACTCGATCTTCGGGTCGTTGAAGGCGCGATCCTGCATCGCCTTCGAGGCGCGCAGCTCGTCCTTGCGGTGAATGACGTAGACCTTGTCAGCGAAGCGCGTGAGGAACGTCGCCTCTTCCATGGCCGAGTCGCCACCGCCGACGACGGCAATCTCCTTCTGACGGAAGAAGGCACCGTCACAGGTTGCGCACCAGGAGACGCCGTAGCCGCTGAGGCGGTTCTCGTCGTCGAGGCCGAGCTTGCGGTAGGCAGAGCCGGTGGCATAGATGACGGCGAGGGCCTCGTGCACGTCGCCGTTGCCGAGGGTGACACGCTTGATCTCGCCGTCGAGCTCGAGCGAGGTGACATCGTCGTAGACGATCTCAGCGCCGAAGCGCTCCGCCTGCTTCTGCATGTTCATCATCAGGTCGGGGCCCATGATGCCGTCGGTGAAGCCGGGGTAGTTCTCCACCTCGGTGGTCTTCATCAGCTCGCCGCCGAACTCGACGGACGAGGCGATGACGAGGGGCGCGAGGTTGGCGCGCGCGGCGTAGATTGCCGCGGTGTAGCCGGCCGGGCCGGAGCCGATGATGATGAGCTGACGCACGATGAGCATCTCCTTGGAATGGTTCTCTAGCCGGTTCAACCCATACTAGAGGCCGCGTATTCCGGGCTACTGGGGCTTGCGGCGCATGAGGCGGGCCACGGGAGCGACGAAGGCGAGGGCCTCGGGATTGCGCACGAGAAGAAGGCCGGCAAGGTAGAGACCCGCCATGATCGCGCCGCCAACCGCCATGCTCAGCGCGGCGAACACCGGCGAGCTGAGCGCCCATCCCCCGTCGCTGTAGCCGCCGAGCAGCCAGATCACAGCGAGGCCGAACGCGCCGGCGACGAGGGCGGCGGCGAAGAAGACGAGGTGGCGGGCGACGAGAACCCGGCCGCCGAATCCACCAAGGCGGCGACGGATGAGGACAGCGGCCAGCAGCGTCTGGGCGATCCCAGCAACGGTGGTCACCACCGCGATGCCCACCGCGATGTATGCCACCGGCAGGAGCGACACGAGAAGTGCCCCGCCGACGAACAGCCCGGACTGAAAGACCGTGACGAAAAAGGGCGTTCGGGTGTCTTCGAGGGCGTAGAAGGTGCGGCGCAGCACGTGGAGCATGCTGAACGGCACCAGCCCGAGGAGGAAGGCGATGAGCACGGGCGCCATTCCGACGATGCCGTCGTAGCCGTTGTTGACGAAGAGGGCGCTGAACGGAAAAGCCAGCACGATGAGCCCCACCGAGGCGAAGACCATGATGAGCCCGATGGTGAGAAGTGACGAGCGCAGGTCTCGCCGCACCTCGTCGAGCTCGCCGTCGCGGGCATGGGTGCTCATGCGCGTGAAGTAGGCGGTGGCGATCGACACGGCCGCGATCGAGTGCGGCAGCATGAAGATGAGCCAGGTGTAGCGCAGCACCGCGAGCGACGGGTCGTCGGAGTCGGGGCCGGCGGCGATTGACGCAACCCGGGTCTGCACGATGCCAGCAAGCTGGGTGACGAGGATCATGCCGAAGGTCCAGGCCGCAGCCTTGCCAGCCGAGCCGAGCCCCACCCCGCGCCAGCGGAAGTCTGGACGATAGCGAAGTCCCGCCCTGCGCCAGAAGAGGCAGAGAACGAGGGACTGCACGGCGACGCCGAGGGTTGCACTTCCGGCGAGGAGGGCGACCATGCTGGGGGTCCAGGTGTCGGCGGCGCCGCGTCCCGCATCCGTGCCGAAAAGCAGCGAGAACACGACGAGTCCGGTGATGGCAACCACGTTGTTGAGCGCGGGTGCCCAGGTGAACGGACCGAAGATGCCGCGCGCATTGAGCACCTCGCCGAGAAGGCTGTACAGCGCGTAGAACAGCACCTGCGGAAGGCACCAGTACGCGAATGCGATAGCCAGCGCGAGGTCGTCATCGCTGAAGCCGGTATCGCCCGACTGCGCGTAGAGGTTGACGAGCAGCGGCGCGGCGAGAGTCGCGATGACAGCAGCGGCGACGAAGACCACGATGCCGAGGGTGACGAGGCGGTTGACGAAGCGCTGACCTCCGTCGTCGTGCAGACCCGCGCGCACGATCGCCGGAACGAAGACCGCGCTGAGCAGGCCGCCCGCGATGATCGCGTAGATGTTGTTCGGCAGCTGGTTGGCGAGCGCGAAGGTGTTGGCCCCGGTGCCATACGAGCCGAGAGTCTGCGCCAGCACGATCCCGCTGATGAAGCCGAGGATGCGCGAGACGAGCGTGCCAGACGCGAGAAGAGCGCTCGCTCGACCGATGCCGCCCGCCATCTAGCTCTCGCTCGTGCGAGCCCGGCGGCGACGAACGACAGTGCGCACGATACCCGCCGCGAAGACCAGCACGACAATGGCACCGACGGTGATGGTGAAGGGGGTCTCCCACCCGGCCTGCACCGTGGTGCGCACGTACTTGGTATTGCCTACGCTGAGCCCGGTCGCGCTGTGCAGCGTCACCTCGATCTCGACGACGCCATTCGACAGGGACTGCACCGGAACCGCGGCCTTGCGCTGCGAGTTCGGCTCGACGACGACCTCGACGAAGCTGTTCTCGATCTTGAGCAGCGGCGTCAGCGGACGCACGGTGACGTAGACCGTCACCGGCTGGCTGAGCTCGTTCGAGACTGTCACCGGCAGCGACGCGCGGTCGGCCCACAGTGTGATCGAGCTGCTCTTGACGATGTTGACCGAGTCGCGCAGCTCGATGGAGTCGGACGCGTAGGTCGAGAGCGCTGAGTCCCAGCCGATGGGATTGTCTGACCAGCCGTTCGAGATCGTCGCGAGCAGGTCGAGTCGCCGGTCGGAGGTGATGAGGGTGGGATCCTGGGCGATCTGGGCGAACTGGGCGTCGTTCGCCTCCTCGCTCAGCAGCATGCGCACACTGGTGATCGCCGAGTCGTCGTGCTGCATGTCGACGAGGCTGGCCGACACCGCGCTCGTGGCGAGCAGCTCAGAGATGCCTGTCACCTGAACGGTGGGAGTGGTGGCGAGCGCGTCGATGGTCGCACCGAAGTCGGGGTCGCTGATCGCCACGGAGCGGTCAAGGGCCAGAAGCACGGATGCCGGCTTGTCCTCGGTGCTCGTCACCGAGCCCACCGAGGTGGCCAGGCTTGCCATCGCGGTCTGCCAGTCGAGCCCTGACCCCGCGGCAACGGTCGAGCCGAACAGGGTCGACAGGTTCTCGTCGGCGACCAGTGCGGTCGCGTCGCCGATGACGGTGAGCGCGTTCGTCGCGCCCGTCGCCCCGATGTTGCCCGACGACAGGATCGTGGTGCCCGCGCTCGAGCTCAACGCCTCGAGGTCGGTGCTGGTGACGGTGTTCATCGCCGGCCACGAGATCTCGGCGACCGTGTAGTCCCACGCGACGAGCGACTCGTCGGTCGGCAGCGGGGGAACGGCTCCCGGCTCCTCGGTGGGCACCGGTGTTGGCGTGGGGTCAACGGCGGCGGCGGAGAAGAGCGTCGGATTGATCGCGAACTCGAAGGACTCGGGTGCGAGAACGCCGGTGCTGCCCGCCTGCAGCCCGAGAGTGAGGTCGGCGTCTGCCCACGCAAGGGGGAAGGTCTCGTTGGTGGCGGCATCCAGCCGATCAAGCCAGGCGACCGCGGATTCGGGGGCAGAAGTGCCCAGAACCCGAATGGACGCGATGATCGACGGGTCGATGCCGAGCACGATGGGGCGGTCGATGACCTGGTTGAGCTGTCGCGTGAGCAGACCGAACTCCGAGGTGTAGCTCTCGAGAAGATCGGGCTCGATGAAGCCCGTCTTGCGCTCCGGAACGGTCAGCGCGGCGACCATCGTCACGGACACGGGAGCAGGCAGGCCCGCCGCTGCAACCGACGGCGCGCTTGCCGCGATCGGTGAGAGGGCGAGGCCAAGCACGATTGCGGCTGCCGCACGAGCCGGCCAGACAGTCACGAGCCGGCCCCGGGGATTATCTCGGCCAGCATGCGAGCAGTCTATTCTCTTGGTCATGGAGAGCGTCGCTTCGGCCGTAGAGCGACTGGCGAAGCTGGCGACATCTCCTGGTGTCTCGCGGCTCGCGAAAGCCTTTGCCTCGGCGGGACACGAGATTGCCCTTGTCGGCGGTCCGGTGCGTGACGCCTTCCTCGGCCGGCCCGTCAGTGACCTCGACTTCACGACCGACGCACTGCCCGATCAGATTCTGGCCATCGTCACCCCGATCTCAGACGCGCAGTGGGACATCGGCCGCGCCTTCGGCACGATCGGCGCCCGCATCGGCGGCGAGACCTTCGAGATCACGACGTACCGCTCTGACGTCTACGACGGTGAGACCCGCAAGCCCGCGGTGGAGTTCGGCGACTCGCTCGAGGCTGACCTCACCCGACGCGACTTCACCGTCAACGCGATGGCGCTGCGACTGCCCGCACAGGTGCTCGTCGACCCCTCGGGTGGCATGGAGGACCTGCTCGCCCGCCGGCTGACGACGCCCTCCTCCCCCGAGATCTCGTTCGGCGACGACCCGCTGCGCATGCTGCGCGCCGCACGCTTCAGTGCACAGCTGGGATTCGAGGTCGACCCAGAGACGCTGGCCGCGATGGAGGCCCTGGCCGACCGCATCAGCATGATCAGCGTCGAGCGGGTGAGTGACGAGCTGTCGAAGCTGCTGCTGACCGCGGATCCGGTGCCCGGCATCCGCCTGCTCGTCGAGACCGGCCTCGCCCAGCTGGTGCTTCCCGAGGTGCCGGCTCTGCGACTCGAGGTCGACGAGCACGCTCACCACAAAGATGTCTACGAGCACAGCCTGACCGTGCTGACCCAGGCGATCGAGCTAGAGAAGTCGCGCGACCTCGAGGGTGCACCCGATCTCGTTCTTCGCATCGCCGCGCTGCTGCACGACATCGGCAAGCCGTCGACGAAGCGCGTCGAGGGCGGCGGTGTCGTGAGCTTTCACCACCACGACGTCGTCGGCGCGAAGCTCGCAGCGAAGCGCCTCAAGCACCTGCGCTTCGACAAGGAGACCATCAGCTCTGTCGCGCGCCTCATCGAGCTGCACCTGCGATTCTTCGGCTACACCGAGGGCGCCTGGACCGACAGCGCCGTGCGCCGCTACGTGCGCGACGCGGGACCCCTGCTCGAGCGACTCCACATTCTCACGCGCGCGGATGTGACAACCCGCAACCGCAAGAAGGCCGACCGGCTGGGCTTCGCCTACGACGACCTCGAAGACCGGATCGCGGCGATCGCCGAGGCGGAGGGCGTCGCCGCCGTGCGCCCCGACCTCGACGGCGAGGCGATCATGCGCCTGCTCGAGCTCAAGCCCGGCCCGGAGGTCGGCGAGGCCTACCGATTTCTGCTCGAGCTGCGGCTCGAGGAGGGGCCGCTCGGTGCGGAGGTTGCCGAGCAGCGCCTTCGCGCGTGGTGGGCTAGTCGCTAGTTTCCCGTGAAACATCGAGCGCACGCTCGACCCGCTCCACCTTGCCGGCGAGCTCCCCCGTGTGACCAGGGCGGATGTCCGCCTTGAGCACGAGCGACACCCGCGGGCCGAACGCGCCGACCGCCTCTGTCGCGCGCTTGACGACGTCGAAGACCTCGTCCCAGTCCCCTTCGATCGTGGTGAACATGGCATCCGTGCGGTTCGGCAGGCCGGACTCGCGCACGATGCGCACGGCAGCGGCGACGGCCTCGTGCACGGAGTCGTCGGCCGACCCGCCGCTCGGCGCTACAGAGAATGCGACAAGCATGTGGGGTCCTCTCGAAAAAATGGCGCAGAACGCGCCCCTCAACTACACTAGGCAGGTTGTCCCCGCCCATGTGGTTAGGGAACGACACGTCAATACCCTCCTGCTGCAGATCGTCTGCAGCCGTTCTAGTCCGAAGGAGGTGGGTTTGTGACGCACCAGTATGAACTCATGGTCATCCTCGATCCAGAGATCGATGAGCGCACCGTGGCTCCTAGCCTCGACAAGTTCCTCAATGTCATTCGTGCCGATGGTGGAACCATCGACAACGTCGACATCTGGGGCCGCCGTCGTCTGGCCTACGAGATCAACAAGAAGACCGAAGGCATCTACGCCGTCGTCAACTTCACCGCAGAGTCCAAGTCGACGGTCGAGCTCGACCGCCAGCTGGGTCTGAGTGAGGCTGTCATGCGCACCAAGGTGCTGCGTGCAGAAGAGGGCTTCGCCCAGGTCGCTGCCGCCAAGAAGCTTGCTGACGAGAAGGCTGCCCGCAAGGCCGCCAACCCGAAGGCCGCTGTCGTCGATGCTCCCGCCAAGGTCGAGGCCCCCAAGGCCGAGGTCACCGCGAAGCCCGCCAAGGCTGCACCCGCAGCTGAAGAGACCGCGGAGTAATCGTGGCTGGCGAGACCGTCATCACCGTCGTGGGCAACCTCACGGCTGACCCCGAGCTGCGTTACACGCAGAACGGGCTCGCTGTCGCGAACTTCACGATCGCCTCCACGCCCCGCAACTTCGACCGCGCGAGCAACGACTGGAAAGACGGCGAAGCGCTGTTCCTCCGGGCGTCCGTGTGGCGCGAGTTCGCTGAGCACGTCGCTGGATCGCTGACGAAGGGAAGCCGCGTCATCGCGACCGGCCGACTCAAGCAGCGCTCCTACGAGACGAAGGAAGGCGAGAAGCGCACGAGCATCGAGCTGGAGGTCGACGAGATCGGCCCCTCGCTCCGCTACGCGACCGCACAGGTCACGCGCGCAGCCTCTTCCCGTGACGGCGGCAACGGCGGTGGTGGCGCGAGCCGCCCGGCCGTCGCCGACGAGCCGTGGGCAGCATCCGCACCGGATGCCCCTGCCGGAGACGTGTGGAACACGCCCGGTAGCTACTCAGACGAAACCCCTTTTTAAGATCTAAGGACCAATCACTATGGCTGGAAAGAGCAGCGGCGACCGCCGCAAGCCAATCCGCAAGGGCAAGGACGGCAAGAACGCCGCTCCTGCCAAGGCGATCCGCGTCGGCGTCATCGACTACAAAGACGTCGCAACGCTTCGCAAGTTCATCTCGGAGCGTGGAAAGATCCGCGCCCGTCGTATCACCGGTGTCTCCGTACAGGAGCAGCGTCTCATCGCCCGTGCCGTCAAGAACGCACGTGAGATGGCACTGCTGCCGTACGCCGGCTCAGGCCGTTAAGGAGTACCGACATGTCCAAGCTCATCCTCACTCACGAGGTCACCGGTCTCGGTGCCCCCGGCGATGTCGTTGACGTCAAGAACGGCTTCGCTCGCAACTACCTCATCCCCCAGGGCTTCGCTGTTGCGTGGACCCGCGGTGGAGAGAAGCAGATCGAGTCGATCAAGGCCGCCCGCGTCGCACGCGAGCACGCCACGCTCGAAGAGGCCCAGGACCTCAAGGCGAAGCTGCAGGCAACTGCGGTGACCCTGACGGTCAAGGCTGGCGAAGGCGGACGCCTCTTCGGCTCCGTCAAGACATCGGATGTCGCTGACGCAGTTGCTGCGGCAGGTCTCGGCACCGTCGACAAGCGCAAGATCGAGATCACCTCGCCGATCAAGGCAACGGGAACGCACGAGGCGACTGTTCGCCTGCGCGACGACGTTGTTGCGACCATCACCATCAACGCGGTGGCAGCGAAGTAACACCACAACAATGCGGTAGCAGCGGGCGAGAGCCCTGCTGCTACCGCATTTTTTGTTGCCACGTCAATAGGGAAACGGGGGCATTATGCACAGGCAGACGCCCCAGTTCGCAAACCCTCAACGTCTACTCTAAACATGTTTCTACACACATCATGTGAATTGATTAAATGCAGGTCAGACTCATTTTTCTAAACAAAACAGTCTATTTCTCCACATAATCATCCACAGGCTCTGCACACCGATCACGGCGTTTCTCGCTAGTTGTGCACAGGGCCGTGCACAGGGGCGTTTTGCGGCGGGATTGTGCGATCCCTAGGGTGAACCAGCCGACCATCCTGCGCCGCCCGAAGGCTGCAGTGTCAGCCGCACGAGTTAGACATTAGGCGCAGCGCTTAGCCACGAAGCTGCGACGAAAACCCCCGGAGCTGCCATGTCCATCGCCCATCTCGGCCTCGCATCCGACTCCCGCGGCGGCGACCAGCGCTCGGGTGACGGTGGCCGCCCCGGCGACCGCACTCCCCCGCACGACCTGCTCGCCGAGCAGAGCGCCATCGGCGGCATGCTGCTGAGCAAAGACGCGGTTGCCGACGTCATCGAGGTCGTTCGCGGCATCGACTTCTACATTCCCAAGCACGAGATCATCTTCGACGCGGTGCTCTCGCTCTACTCGCACGGGGAGCCGACCGACGTCATCGCGGTCACCGACGAGCTGACCAAGACCGGCGAGCTCACCCGTGCCGGCGGCGCCGAGTACCTGCACACGCTCACCGCGCTCGTGCCAACCGCGGCCAACGCCGGCTTCTACTCGACGATCGTCGCCGAGAAGGCGGTGCTGCGTCGCCTCGTCGAGGCGGGAACGCGCATCGTGCAGATGGGCTACGCCAGCGAGGGCGAGGTTGTCGACCTCGTCAACAACGCCCAGGCCGAGATCTACGCCGTCACCGGCGGTGTCGACTCCGAGGACTTCGTTCCCCTCACCGACGCCGTCACCAGCGCCATCGACGAGATCGAGGCGGCGAAGAGCCGTGGCGGCCAGATGATCGGCGTTCCGACCGGGTTCGCCGAGCTCGACGAGCTGACCAACGGACTGCACGGCGGCCAGATGATCATCCTCGCGGCGCGACCCGCCATCGGTAAGTCGACCCTCGGCCTCGACTTCGCCCGCGCGGCCGCGATTCACCACGACATGCCGGTCATCATCTTCTCGCTCGAGATGGGGCGCAGCGAGATCGCGATGCGTCTGCTGTCGGCCGAGGCATCCGTCGGCCTGCAGAGCATGCGCAAGGGGTCGGTGCACGCCCAGGACTGGACCACGATCGCCCAGACCCGCGGCCGCATCAACGACGCACCCCTCTACATCGACGACAGCCCGAACATGACCCTCGTCGAGATCCGCGCGAAGTGCCGCCGTCTCAAGCAGCGCGTCGGCCTCAAGATGGTGATCATCGACTACCTGCAGCTCATGACGAGCGGCAAGAAGGTCGAGAGCCGCCAGCAGGAGGTCAGCGAGTTCTCCCGCGCGCTCAAGCTGCTCGCGAAGGAGCTGCAGGTACCGGTCATCGCGATCTCGCAGCTCAACCGTGGACCAGAGCAGCGCGCCGACAAGAAGCCCGCGCTGAGCGACCTTCGCGAGTCTGGCTCGCTCGAGCAGGACGCCGACATGGTGATCCTGCTGCACCGCGAGAGCGCCTACGAGGCCGACAACCCGCGCGCCGGCGAGGCAGACCTCATCATCGCGAAGCACCGCAACGGACCGACGAGAACGATCACCGTTGGATTCCACGGCCACTTCTCACGATTCGTCGATCTGCCGCCGGGCAGCTAGCGCTCACCACCGGCCAACCCCCAGCCACGCGAGACGTAAACTGGGCGCGTGCCTGTTGACCGTTCCTGGAGCCTGCCTGTGCTGCGCGCTCTGCCCGCAGCCGCGGTCGCGCTGGTGATCACCTTCTCGGCAGATCACTCCGCGTACCTTGGCCTGATCGCGCTCGGCAGCTTTGCCGTCTTCTCCGGTGTGATCATCGTCGCCGGTGCCGTGCGCGGCGCCTACCCGCGTGTCCCGTTCGCGCTGCAGGGCGCACTCCTCATAGTCGGTGGCACCACTGCGCTGGTCTTCAACGACGCGGGCCTTCCCTTCCTTCTCGTGCTCACCAGCGTGCTTCTCGGCGTGACCGGAATCATCGAGCTCGTCACGGGCCTTCGCGCCCGCGGAGCGAACCCGGCCGCGCGTGACTGGATCTTCATCGGTGGCTTCACCACGCTCTTCGCCGCCGCCGTGCTGCTCGTGCCGGTCGACTTCGTCGACGTCATCACGATCCCCGGCAAAGACGTTCCGCCGCTGACGGCGTCGGTCATGCTGGTGGGGCTGCTCGGCGCCTACGCCGCGATTGTGGCGGTGTACCTCGTGATCGCGGGGCTCTCGCTGAAGTGGGCGCCGCAGGCGTCCGCCACTGTGACGGAGGCCTGATGAGCATGCAACCCAGCAAGCGCGATCGCACGCGACCGGCAGAACTGCTCGGCCTCAGCGGCGTCATCGCCGTCTTCGTCGCACTCGTGGTAATGCTCTCGAGCCGCGACCTTCTGCTGGCGGTGATCGGACTCGGTGCGACCTTCATTCTGTCGCTGGTGATTCTCGCGACCCTCGCGCTCACGGTCAACGCGAGCCCGGAGGAGCGCATCGACCTCGACGAGCAAGATCGGTCGCAAGGGCACTAACCTCGGTGCGCAACAAGCGCGACGAGCAGGATCGCTCGCAGGGGCACTAGGGCAGGAAGTCGACCAGCTCGCTCGCGAGTCCCGCGTAGCCCGCCGGGGTCAGCGCCTTGAGGCGATCCTTCGCCTCGCTGCCGATGTCGAGGCCGTCAACGAACTCGACGAGCTCGGCCTGGCCGATGCGGCGTCCGCGGGTCAGCTCCTTGAGCATCGCGTAGGGATCGGCGATCGAGCTGCGGCCCGCGGTGATCTCGGCGCGGATGACGGTCTGGATGGCCTCGCCGAGAATCTCCCAGTTCGCGTCGAGGTCGGCGGCCAGCGCATCCGCATTGACGGCGAACTCGGTGAGACCGCGGTCGAGGTTGTCGAGGGCGACGAGGGAGTGGCCGAGGGCGACGCCGATGTTGCGCTGCGTCGTCGAGTCGGTGAGGTCGCGCTGCAACCGCGACGTGACGAGGGTCTGGGCGAGCGAGTCGAGCAGGGCGCTCGAGAGCTCGAGGTTCGCCTCGGCGTTCTCGAAGCGAATGGGGTTGATCTTGTGCGGCATCGTCGACGAGCCGGTCGCCCCCGCCTGCGGAATCTGGGTGAGGTAGCCCATCGAGATGTAGGTCCAGATGTCTGTCGCGAGGTTGTGCAGAATGCGGTTTGCGTGCGCGACGCGCTGGTAGAGCTCCGCCTGCCAGTCGTGCGGCTCGATCTGTGTGGTGAGCGGGTTCCAGTCGAGGCCGAGGCCGGTCACGAACTCGCGCGACAGCGCTGGCCAGTCGAGCGTGGAGTCCGCGGCGACGTGTGCGGCGAAGGTGCCGGTCGCGCCACTGAACTTGCCGAGGTACTCGCTGCCGGCGATCTGCGTCGAGAGGCGCTCCAGCCGGCCGACGAAGACCGCGAACTCCTTGCCGAGGGTGGTGGGGGTCGCGGGCTGGCCGTGCGTGTGGGCGAGGATCACCGCATCCCGGTGCTCGACGGCAAGAGAGCGGATGCCGTCGACGACCGCGCGGAACTTCGGCAGCCAGACCTCGGCCACCGCCGCCCGCACCGTCAGGGCATAGCTGAGGTTGTTGATGTCCTCGCTCGTGCAGGCGAAGTGCGTCAGCTCGGCGATCGAGTTGAGGCCGAGCTCAGAGAGCTTGCCGCGCACCAGGTACTCCACGGCCTTGACGTCGTGGCGGGTCGTTGCCTCGAGGGTGGCCAGCTCGTCGATCTCGGCCTGCCCGAAGTCGGTGACGAGGGCACGCAGCGAGCGCGCCTGCTCTGGATCGAGCCGCTGCGAGCCGAAGAGCTCGCGGTCGGTGAGGAAGATCAGCCACTCCACCTCGACCTGCACGCGGGCGCGGTTGAGGCCGGCCTCGCTGAGGTGGTCGCCGAGGCCGACGACGGACTTCTTGTAGCGTCCGTCGAGGGGGCTGAGCGGCTGTTCTGGCAGGTGGGTCATCGGGGTCCTTGCGTGATTCCTGGGGTGACTTGGTTGAAGAGGGCGGTGCTGGCCCGCTCGATCATCGAGAGCACCTGATCGAACAGGGCCGCATCGGAGTAGTACGGATCGGGCACGTCGACGATCGACTGCTCGTTGTCGAAGCTCAGCAGCAGCTGCACCTTCGATCGGTCATGGTCGTTGCTCGCCCACGCCTTGAGAATGCGCTCCTGGCCGTGGTCGAAGACGACGACGAGGTCGAGCTTGTCGAACCAGTCGGGGTCGAACTGCCGCGCGCGGTGCTTCGATCCGTCGTAGCCGTGGTCCTTGAGGGCGGCGACGGTGCGCTCGTCGGCAGGCTCGCCTACGTGCCAGTCGCCGGTGCCGGCCGAGATCACCGCGATGGACGACTCGAGCCCGGCCTTGCGCGCGAGCTCCTTGAACACCACCTCGGCCATGGGAGAGCGGCAGATGTTGCCGGTGCAGACGAAGCAGACGCGAAAGAGCGCCGTCTCATCGAGCACCTGGCCGAAGTTCATGGGTCTATCCTCCCGCACATAGGCTCGCCAGCATGAAGCATGTTGTTCTCTGCGCGTTCGTTCCCGATCTCGACCCGACGGCGATCATCGCCGACTTCGTTGCTCTCGCTACCACCGTGCCGTCAGTGCAGGCGCTCGAGCATGGGCCGAACGTCAGCCCCGAGGGTCTCAATGACGGCTTCACCCACTGCTTCACGGTGACCTTCGCCGACGCGGCGAAGCGCGACGAGTATCTCGTCGACCCTACGCACCTCGCGTTCGTCGAGCGCTTCACCCCCACCCTCGCCAAGATCCTCGTCGTCGACTACGAGACCTCTTCTCCACAGGCCGGGTAGCTCCCACGGTCTCGCGTTCGAGTCGCAGTGCATGCCGCCAGGCGGCACCATCTCTGCATGGACTACGCCACCGCCACCGACCCGGTCGTCCTCGCCGAGCTGCAGGCGGTGCAGGGCATCCTCGCCGGTGTCACCGTCGCCCTTGACGAGGCGGAGCGCAATATGCCGCCCATGGCCTGCACCTGGCAGGGGTCGGCGCGGCAGAGCTACGCGCGCAACCTCGAGCAGCTGCTCACCCAGGTGACCACGCTCGTCACCAGCATCGCGGATGCGCGCGCCGCCGTCGCCAGCGCGATCTCGGCGGCGTGATGGGCGACGTCACCGACCAGCTCGTCCTCTCGGGCGGTGGCTCCGTCACCGTGGCGACCGACGACATGCTCGCGGACCTGCATTCGATGGCAGCCATATCGTCTGCGCTCAGCACCGTGCGCACGCAGCTGGCGATCGCCGACAGCACCTTCACGCAGTCTGCCCTCGCCATGACGCAGGTCGGCTCGGCGCGCGCCGCGATGGAAGACGCATGGATCGCGATGACCGAGGCAAAGGACATTGCCGACTACGTGTCCGACAGCCTTGTCATCGCCATGCAGAACTACACCGAGGCCGAGATCAACGCGCAGTGGCTTGCCATGGGCTTCGACACCGTGCTCTCCTTCGTGCTTGGAAGCGCCATCAACGTCACGCCCGGTGTTCGCGCCTGGCTTGGGACGCGGTTTCCCTGGATGATTCAGGCCGGCTTCGAGGGTGAGCAGGAGGAGATAGGCGCGAGCGACGTCGAGGTGAACTCGCTCACTAATGCCTTGCTCGTCGATGAGCACACGATCGCGATGATCCGGCGCCTGGCGATGACAGGGGAGGCCTTCGTCAACGGCTTAGGAGGGCTTCCCCCCGAGGTGCAGAGCCGCATCGAGAGTATGGGGGTCTCCGGCGCCGCGATGTCGGCCGGTCTCGTGATGATGCTCGCGCAGCAGGCGGGAATGCTCACCGAGACTGGCGTGAAGGTAAAAGAGACAGCGCACTATGAGCGCCCTGATTCGACGAACAGCACGCTGGACCGCATTGGCGGCATTCCCGACCCGGCGAAGCGTGCCGACGAGGCCCAGATCCGCATCGACGAGATCCACGACGGCGACACGGTGCGCTATGAGGTCTTCATTGCCGGAACAGCCGACTTCAACCCGATCAGCAAGACGGAGGCCTTCGACTTCACCAGCAACGTGGCCGGCGCCGCGGGTCAGTCGCCCGCCTCGTACCGGGCGGTGGAGCTGGCTATGGAGCAGGCGGGCATCACCGCCGACGACGCGGTCTCGTTCGTCGGCTACTCGCAGGGTGGGTTGGTCGCCTCGATGCTGGCCGCATCCGGCGACTACAACACGAAGGGCCTGACGACGATCGGGTCGCCCGCGGGTCAGATCATCATCCCTCCTGAGGTCAACGCGCTCATCATCGAGCACTATGAAGACCTCGTGCCCGCCTTGGGAGGAACACAGGCGAACGTCGACGCCACCATCGTGCGTCGCCACGCCTTCTCCGAGGCGAGCCCCGCAGACATGAGCCTGCCCATTCCCGGTCACCAGTTGCAGTACTACCTCGAGACGGCAGAGCTCATCGACAGCGCTGAGAGCGAGATGCTGCAGTCAACGGTCGATGAGCTCAACGCCTTCAGCGCTGGCGACTCGATCACCTCGACGTGGTACCACGCCGAGCGGGTGCCTTAGCGCTTGCGGCGGTTGTTGTCGCTGCCCGTGAGGGGGCGAGCGAAGAGGCCGAGGATCGCGGCGATGATGCCGAGCACGATCGCGGCGAGCACACCCCACCAGAAGCCGTCGATGTACAGGCCGAAGCCGATCTGGGTGCTGATCCAGCTGACGAGCAGCAGCAGCAGCGAGTTCACGACGAGAGCGAGAAGGCCGAGGGTGAGGATGTACAGCGGAAAGGCGACGATGCGAATGAAGTTGCCGATGATGCCGTTGACGACACCGAAGATCACTGCCACCAGCAGGTAGGTGAGGATCGTCTCGAGCACGCCGCCCGGGGCGTAGGGACGAACCTCGACCACGCCCTCCTGGAACACGCCGATGAGCAGCGTGGTGAGCCAGAAGGCAACGGCGTTGACGAGGATCTTGACGAGGAATCGCTTCATGGTGCAACTATGCACTGCCGCCACAGCGCCCGCAATTAGGCTGGGCGGGTGAGTGCGTCCCGTGTTCGGCTGCGTGCCGAGGTTGAAAACAGTGTTCCCTACCGCCAGGGCAAGCCCGCGGCGGCGGACGCCTTCAAGCTGTCGTCCAACGAGAACCCCTACGAACCGCTGCCGGCCGTTGTCGCGGCGATCGCCGAGAGCCCGATCAACCGGTACCCCGACGGTGCAGCCACGCTGCTGCGCGAGCGGCTGGCCGAGCGCTGGGGCGTCACGCCCGGTGAGGTGCAGGTGGGGGCCGGCTCGGTGTCCGTGCTCTCGCAGCTGATCAGCGCGACATCCGGACCGGGCGACGAGATCGTCTACGCCTGGCGCAGCTTCGAGGCGTACCCCGGGCTCGTTGCGGTCGCCGGGGCGACGAGCGTGCAGGTGCCGAACACCGCAGACCACCGCCACGACCTCGGGGCGCTCGCCGCCGCCATCACCGACCGCACGCGGCTCGCGATCGTCTGCAGCCCCAACAACCCGACCGGCGCGGCGGTCACCAAGGCCGAGTTCGCCGCCTTCATGGCTGCGGTGCCGGCAAGCGTGCTGGTGGTTCTCGACGAGGCCTACGCCGAGTTCGTGACGGATGCCGATGCCGTCTCCGGCACCGAGCTGGTGCACGCCTACCCCAACCTCGTGATCCTGCGCACCTTCTCGAAGGCCTACGGCCTCGCCGGCCTGCGCGTTGGCTACGCGATCGGACCCGAGTACGTGATGGATGCCGCCCGCGTCACCGCGATTCCCCTGTCGGTCATCGACCAGGCCCAGCGCGCGGCAATCGTCTCGCTCGACAACGAGCCGGAGCTGCTCGAGCGGGTCGCCCGCCTGAGCGCCCTGCGCGACGAGGTGTGGCGTGCCCTGCAGGCGCAGGGCTGGGACGTTCCGCGACCGCACGGCAACTTCATCTGGCTGCCGACCGGCGCTCTCACCGCCCGGGCGGCAGAGACCCTGACCGACCATGGCATCGTCTCGCGGGCACTCGGCGAGGGCCTGCGGGTGACCATCGGCGAGGACGCTTCTGTGGAGAAACTCCTAAAGGCTGCGCAGGAGGTTGTCTCGGAGCTACGAACTGCGGCACCTGCGGCCACGTTAGATTAGACCAATGTCTTACACCGACGCGACGATCCAGGTGCTCTCGCCGGCGGGCACAATCGTCGAGAACGACACGACGGCACCGTACCTTCCGCTGGTATCGAAGCTCAGCGACGCCGAGCTGCAGGAGATGCACCGGCAGATGGTGGTCATCCGCCGATTCGACATCGAGGCCGCGAACCTGCAGCGCCAGGGGCAGCTCGCGCTGTGGATCCCCAGCCTCGGCCAGGAGGCCGCCCAGGTCGGCAGCGGCACGGCCACTCGCCCCCAGGACCACATCTTTCCCGCGTACCGCGAGCACGTGATCGCCCGTATGCGCGGCGTCGACCTCATCAAGATCATCGAGATGCTGCGCGGACTCACCCACGGTGGCTGGGATCCGAAGGCCAGCAACAACTTTCACCTCTACTCTGTGGTGCTCGCCTCGCAGACGCTGCACGCCACCGGTTACGCAATGGGGCTCACCCTCGACGGGGCTACCGCCACGGGCAACCCGGAGAAGGACGAAGCGGTCATCGTCTACTTCGGTGACGGCGCCAGCAGCCAGGGCGACGCGAGCGAGGCGCTCGTCTTCGCGGCGAGCTACAACACCCCGCAGGTCTTCTTTCTGCAGAACAACCACTGGGCCATCTCGGTGCCGGTGACGCGGCAGTCGCGCACCCCCCTCTACAAGCGCCCCGGCGGTTTCGGCATCCCGGGTGTGCAGATCGACGGCAACGACGTGCTCGCCAGCTACGCGGTCACCCGCACCGTGCTCGACGAGGCGCGTGCCGGCCAGGGCCCGCGGTTCATCGAGGCGCTCACCTACCGCATGGGTGCGCACACGACGAGCGACGACCCTACGAAGTACCGCGATGACAGCGAGCTCGACTTCTGGACGGCGCACGACCCCATCCAGCGCTTCGACGCCTTCCTGCGCGCCAAGGGCGCCAGCCAGGAGTTCTTCGACTCGATCGCCGAGGAGGGCGAGGACCTCGCCGCCGACATTCGCAGGCGCACCCTCACGCTGGGCGTGCCCACGACATCCGAGATCTTCGACCACGTCTATACCGAGGCACACACGCTGATGCAAGAGCAGTCCGCCTGGCTTGCCGCCTTCGAGGCATCGTTCGAGGGGAGCGGCGAATGACGATCGAGTCCCTGAGCATGGCCAAGGCGCTCACCGCCGGTCTGCGGGCCGCGATGACGGCCGACCCCAAGGTGATCCTCATGGGCGAGGACATCGGACCCCTCGGCGGTGTCTTCCGCGTGACCGAGGGCCTGCACGCCGAGTTCGGCAGCAACCGCGTCATGGACACCCCGCTCGCCGAGTCGGGAATCGTCGGCACCGCGATCGGCCTCGCCATGCGCGGCTACCGCCCTGTCGTCGAGATCCAGTTCGACGGCTTCATCTTCCCCGCCTTCGACCAGATCACCACGCAGCTGGCCAAGCTCACCCTTCGCCACGAGGGCCGGCAGACCTTCCCGGTGGTCATCCGCGTTCCCTTCGGCGGTCACATCGGCGCGATCGAGCACCACCAGGAGAGCCCGGAGTCGTACTTCGCGCACACGCCGGGCCTGCGCGTCATCAGCCCGTCGAACCCGCACGACGCCTACTGGATGATCCAGGAGGCCATCGCGAGCAACGACCCCGTCATGTTCTTCGAGCCGAAGAGCCGCTACTGGCCAAAGGGCGACGTCGACCTCTCGTCGAGCGGACTACCCACCTACTCGAGTCGCGTGGTTCGCGAGGGAAGCCAGATCACCCTCGTCGGCTACGGCCCGATGGTCTCCATGCTTCTGCAGGCGGCGGATGTCGCCGCAGAGGAGGGAACCAGCGTCGAGGTCATCGACCTGCGCTCGATCTCTCCCATCGACTACGCGACGGTGCTCGCCAGCGTGCAGAAGACCGGCCACCTCGTGGTCGCCGCCGAAGCGCCGGGCAACGTGTCGATCGCCTCCGAGGTGGCGGCGACCATCACCGAGCGTGCCTTCTACTCCCTCGAGGCCCCCGTGCTGCGGGTGACCGGCTTCGATACCCCTTTCCCGCCCGCAAAGCTCGAGACGAAGTACCTCCCCGATGTCGACCGCATCCTTGAGGCCGTCGACCGCTCACTGGCGTACTAGGAAGAACAGGCGAATGGCGAACTCAGACTTCCTTCTCCCCGACGTCGGCGAGGGCCTCACCGAGGCCGAGATCGTGTCGTGGAAGGTCAAGCCCGGCGACACCGTGGCGATGAACCAGGTGCTCGTCGAGATCGAGACGGCCAAGTCGCTCGTCGAGCTGCCGTCGCCGTTCGTAGGAACGGTGAGCGCGATCCTCGTCGAGGAGGGCCAGACCGTCGAGGTCGGAACGGCGATCATCACCGTTTCGGGCGATGGTGCGCCGAGCGCCCCGGCAGCCCCAGAGCCCGTCGTCATCGACACCGTCGGCGACACGGCCGCGACCATCACCCCCGCCGAGGAGGTCGCGCCGAAGACACTCGTCGGCTACGGCGCCGCGGGCCACGGGGCGTCCCGCCGCCGGCGCACCGGTGCCACCGCAGCCCCTGCCGCCGCGAGTGCGGCGCCGGTCTCTGTGGCGCGACCTGTCGCGGTTTCTGTGGCAGCGGCATCCCCGGTGATTGCGAAGCCGCCGATTCGCAAGCTGGCCAAGGATCTCGGTGTCGACCTCACGCAGGTGACCGCCACCGGACCGATCGGCGAGGTCACGCGCGACGACGTTATTCGCCAGGCAGGGCAGGCGAGCGTCTTCAAGAACATCCAGACCCCGGAGTGGGGCAACGAGCGCGAAGAGATCATTCCGGTCAAGGGCATGCGCAAGGCGATCGCCACGGCGATGGTCTCGAGCAAGTTCACTGCGCCACACGTGAGCGTCTTCGTCGACGTCGACGCGACCCGCACGATGGAGTTCGTCAAGCGCCTCAAGAGCTCCCCCGACTTCGCCGGCATCCGCGTGAGCCCGCTGCTCATCGCGGCGAAGGCGCTCATCTGGGCGGTGCGCCGCAACCCGATGGTCAACTCCACCTTCACCGAGAAGGAGATCTCGGTGCACCACTACGTGAACCTCGGCATCGCTGCGGCGACCCCGCGCGGTCTCGTCGTGCCGAACATCAAGGATGCCCACACCCTCTCGCTGCGCGATCTCGCCCAGTCGCTCGAGCAGCTGACGCTGACCGCGCGCGACGGCAAGACGACGCCGGCCGACATGGCGGGCGGCACGATCACGATCACCAACCTCGGATCCTTCGGCATGGACACCGGAACCCCGATCCTCAACCCCGGCGAGGTGGGCATTCTCGTGCTCGGCACGATCAAGCAGAAGCCGTGGGTCGTCGACGGCGAGGTGCGTCCGCGCTTCGTCACGACGCTCGGCGGCAGCTTCGACCACCGTGTTGTCGACGGTGATGTGATCAGCCGTTTCGTCGCGGATGTCGCGAGCGTTCTCGAGGAGCCCGCGCTGCTGCTCGACTGACGCCGCGCTCGCGGCCGCGAGTTGCCGCTGCCAGGTGGCACGAAACGCGGGTGCAGGTTGCCTTCGCCGCCGCGAAGCCGCCATTTGTGCCACCTCGTGCGTGCTCGAGCTTGATGGTTTTGACAATCATTATCAATAGCGCTTAGGTTGGGGGAAACGCACCCCCAATTAGACAGGTTTCACCCATGGCACGAATCGCCATTCTCGCCATCGCAGCGCTCGCGCTCGCCGGTTGCGCCACCACTCCCGCGACTGACGACGGCACTGTCAAGGTCGTCGCCTCCACCAACGTCTACGGCAGCATCGCCGCCGCGATCGGAGGCGATCGTGTGACCGTCACGAGCCTGATCGACTCAGCCGCGCAAGACCCG
>JBIIAR010000261.1:0-3815 GCA_044239765.1 Microbacteriaceae bacterium | reverse complement strand
CGGTGTAGATGATGAAGAACAGCACCGCGAAGGTCGTCACCTTGATTCCGCCGGCGGTACCCGCAGGACCACCGCCGATGAACATGAGGATGTCGAGGCCGAGCCAGGTCTCGTTGTGCATCTGTCCGATGTCAACCGCGTTGAAGCCAGCCGTACGCGCCTGCACGGAGTGGAAGAAGCCGCTGAGGATTCGGGATCCGACATCCATCGATCCCAGGGTTGCCGGGTTGTTCCACTCGACAAAGCAGATGTAGACGGTGCCAGCCACGAGCAGCACCGCGGTGGCCCAGACGACGATGTTGGTGTTCATGCTCCAGTGCAGCGGCGAGCGCAGCTCCTTGCGCAGCTGCATGATGACGGGGAAGCCCAGGCCACCGAGAATGATGGCGACCGCGAGAGGAAGACAGACCAGCGGATCCGTCGCGAAGCCCATGAGGTTGTCGCTGAACAGGGCAAAGCCAGCATTGTTGAAGGCGGAGACCGCATGGAACACGGCATTCCACACCGCATCAGCGGGGGAGAACCCGTAGCGCAGCCAGAACACGAAGAACAGCACGATCGCGACTGCCCCCTCGATGACGAAGGTGATCGTCGCGATGCCCGTGACCAGCCCGCGCACATCGGCGACGCCAAGGCTCTTCGTCTCGGAGGCCGCGCTGGCCCTGCCTCGAATGGAGAGCTTGCGCGCGAGAAGCACCCCGATCAGCGAGGCAAAGAGCATGATGCCGAGACCGCCGACCTGAATGAGCAGAAGAATGACCGCCTCGCCGAAGGGCGACCAGAAGACTGGCGTGTCGACAACGGTAAGACCCGTGACGCACACCGCCGAGACCGCGGTGAAGAGTGCCTCGAGCGGAGTCGCGCCGCGTCCCTCTGCGGCGACGGGAAGAACGAGCAGGAGCGTGCCGATCGTGATAGCTCCGAGAAAGCCGCTGACGACCGCGCGGGCCGGGTGCAGACGCCGGGACGCCCTGACCACGACCGTGCGACTCACAGCTGCCTCCCCCGGGGAATACTACTGCGGCGGCGCGGTCGTAGCGCCGCGGTGAAACTCGCTCGCGAAGACGCGGCCGGCGGGGGCTGATCCGCTGAGCAGTCCGAGCACGCCCTCGCCCGCGGCGCGTCCCTTGTCGAAGGCGGGCTGCACCATCGTCGTGAGGTCGATCGG
Organism: Microbacteriaceae bacterium; assembly: GCA_044239765.1. Classification (GTDB taxonomy): domain Bacteria; phylum Actinomycetota; class Actinomycetes; order Actinomycetales; family Microbacteriaceae; genus Conyzicola. Next base: position 2,647 of record JBIIAR010000261.1, on the reverse strand, counting down.
CGCGATGCCGTCGAGGCGCACGCCGTCGAAGCCGACGACGCTGAGATCCTCTGGCACCCGCAGGCCGAGGTCCTGGGCAGCGCGGATCACACCGACGGCGAGCAGGTCACTCTGCGCCACGATCGCGGTCGGTCGGTTCGGGCCGCTGAGAACCTCCACCGCGGCGAGTGCTCCCTCGTCGACCGTGCTCGCCGCAGTGACATAGCCGGTGGAACGCGGAAAGACGTCACGCACTCCGGCAATGCGCTGCGATGCGGTGTAGCCCTCACTCGCTGCCTCCCGCTCGGGCGTCAGCCAGCCGCGGCTGTGGGGTGCGTCGATCGAGAGGGTGACCATCGCGACGTTCTCGTGGCCGAGCTCGCGCAGGTGCTCGGCGAGCTGGCGGGATCCGGCGCGGTTGTCGAGGTCGACGGCGAGCACGGCATCCATCGGCTCGGTCTCGATGCCGACGATGGGCACGCCCCGCTGCGTGAAGACGTGCACCGCGTCGGCGAGGCGCGTGCTGCAGCCGATGAGCACGACCGCGTCGATCGGCACGGAGCGAAAGCTGCTCGGCCCCTCGGCGTTCTCGGTCAGCAGCAGAAGGGCGGCGCCAGAGACGCCGATCGCGTCGGCGATGCCGTCGAGCACGGCGATGTTCATCGGGTCGCGAAAGGCGTCGCTGACGCTGTCCTCGAGCACGACGCCGACGATGCCGGAACGGCCCCTTCGCAGCGACTGGCCCCGGGGATCCGGTCCCGCGTAGTTGAGGGTGGCGGCTGCGGCGAGCACCTTCGCCTTGGTCGCATCCGACACGGGGCCGGCGCCGCTGAAGGCGAGGGATGCCGTGGAGGCCGAGACTCCGGCCAGCGCGGCAACGGCCGCGAGGTTGGGCCGAGGCGCCTCGGTACTTGCCGTCTCATCCATGGTGTTGCTACTTTAGTCGAATCGATTCGATCGAATCGATTCGAGTCCTCCAGAAGCCCTCAGGAACATCATGTCGAAGACGACCACCCTTCCCGCCACCTACGCCGGTGGACTCAGCCGTGCGCAGGTGCTCGCCTGGCGCAACGCACTCTTCGCGATCTTCGCCATCTGCGGCATCGGCATGTCGACCTGGGTGTCGCGAATCCCCAGCGTTCGCGACTCCTTTCAGGCCGACACCTTCACCGTCGGCATCCTTGCCTTCGGCATTGCCGCGGGCTCGATCTTCGGCCTCATCGCCTCGAGCCACATCATCAGCCGGCTGACCGCAGCGCGCACGATCCTCATCATGCTGGTCACCGGTGCGATCGGGCTCACCATCGCCGCGATCGGCGCGACTGTCGGCCCGAGCTTCGCGCTCACCATCGCCGGCCTCGTGATCTTCGGCGCCGCCTTCGGCATCTGCGATGTCGCGATGAACGTCTCTGGCGCCGCGCAGGAGCGCGTTCTGACCAAGCCGATCATGCCGATCTTTCACGCCTTCTTCAGCTTCGGCACCATGGCGGGCGCCGGCATCGCCGTGCTCGCCGAGGTGCTGCACCTGACGATCGCCGCGCACGTCGGTGCGATCGCCGCCCTCATGATCATCGTCGTGCTGGTGTCGGTGCGGCACCTGCAGTCCGAGCTCATCGTCGAGGACGGCGCCGAGGTGGTCGCCGACGACGACCACTCGAAGACCTGGCGCGGTCGCCTGTCGATCTGGCGCGATCCGCGCACGATCTTCATCGGCCTCATCGTGCTGGGCATGGCCTTCACCGAGGGCTCGGCCAACGACTGGCTCGCCCTCGCCATGGTCGACGGCTACGACGTGACCAAGGCCAACGGCGCGCTCATCTTCGGCATCTTCGTGACGGCGATGACCGTCGGCCGTCTTGCCGGAGTGAAGGTGCTCGAGCGATTCGGGCGGGTGCCGGTGCTGCGGGGCACCGCGATCCTCGCCGTTGTCGGTCTGGTCATCGTGATCTTCGGTCCGAACCCCGTCGTCGCGACCATCGGTGTCGTGCTGTGGGGCCTCGGCGCCTCGCTCGGCTTCCCGGTCGGCATGTCGGCCGCCGCCGATGACCCGAAGACTGCCGCCGCCCGGGTGAGCGCGGTCGCGACCATCGGCTACTTCGCCTTCCTGGTCGGGCCGCCCGCGATCGGATTCCTCGGCCAGCACTTCGGCCTTCTCAACGGCCTGCTTGCCGTGCTCGTTCTCGTCGGTGTCGCGGGTCTCGCCTCGGGTGCTGCGCGCGAGCCCAAGAAAGCGTGAGCACTGCGCTCGAGGCAGTCGACGCCCGCTGGTGGCGGTTCGCGATCTTCGCCATGTTCGGGGGCAACGGCCTCGCTATCGGCACCTGGGCTTCGCGAACTCCGGCAACCGCCGAGGCGCTTGGGCTCGGCCTGGCGCAGATGGGCGTGCTCATCACGGCCATTCCGCTCGGCGCCCTGCTCGGCCTGTTCGCCTCAAGCCACGTGCTCGAGCGCCTCGGCGAGCGCCGCACAGTGATCGCGGCGCAGCTCGTCGGCATGGTGTCGTTCGGCGCCTTCGGCATCGTCGCGGTCGTCACCGGCAACCCGCTGATCGGTGCTCCCCTTCTGGTGCTCTACGGCGTCGGCATCTCGGTCACCAACATCGTCATCAACCTCGAGGCAGCGGCGAGCGACCGCGCGACCGGACGCACGCTCATGCCCCTGTTCCACG
>JBIIAR010000146.1:0-6268 GCA_044239765.1 Microbacteriaceae bacterium | reverse complement strand
CCGAGAGAACTACGTGTCGCCCGAGGCCGCTGCGACGGCCCAGGTGCAGGCTCCGGCCGACCCCTACGCGACGTCAGAGCAGGTGCCGGTGCCCGCAAGTGCGCGCGGCTTCGACGACGATGACGACGACATCGACATCCCCGACTTCCTCAAGTAGCCGCAGGCTCAGGTGACGCTCGCAGAGCGGTACGCGACGACCCTCGCGGATGTCGCTGCCGCAGCCCGCGACGCCGGTCGCGATCCAGCCGCGATCACCACGATCGTCGTCACCAAGTTCCATCCGGCGGCGCTCGTGCGCGAGCTCGCTGCGCTCGGGGCGCGCGACGTGGGTGAGAACCGCCACCAGGAGGCGGCCGCCAAGGCCGCAGAGACGGTGGATCTCGGGCTCACCTGGCACTTCATCGGCCAGCTGCAGAGCAACAAGGCTGCGGCCGCCCTCGAGTACGCCCGAGTGATCCACTCGGTGGACCGCGGGTCGCTCGTCGATGCGCTCGCGAAGACCGGACACGCCGTCGACGTGTTTCTCCAGCTCAATCTCACGGCAGATCCCCAGCGAGGCGGGGTGCAGCCAGAGGCGCTGGGTGAGCTGGCAGAGCGAGTGCTCGCGTGCGACTCGCTGACGCTGCGCGGAATCATGGCGGTCGCGCCACTGGGAGAGCAGCCGGCGGCCGCTTTCGAGAGGGTGCGCACCGCATCCGATCGTCTTCAGCGGCTGGCACCGCAGGCGACCGACCTGTCGATCGGCATGTCGGGGGACTACCGCGAGGCGATTGCCGCGGGCGCGACACACCTGCGCATCGGAACGGCAATCACGGGAAACCGTGCACCTCAGGGTTAATCTCGCTGAGAGCCAATCTCTGGAGGAAACACATCATGGCCAACCCACTGCGCAAGACGATGGTCTACCTCGGACTCGCTGACGAGGAGTTCGACTACGACGCCGGCACGCCGTCGGCTCCCGCGCAGCCTGTTGCGCCCGCCCAGCACCGCGAGCCGGCCAACCGCGCCCCCGTGACCCAGCTGCGCCGCCCGGCGCCGGTGCGCCAGCAGGCTCACCAGGAGATGAACGAGATCCTCACCGTGCACCCGCGCGCGTACAAGGACGCCAAGGTCATCGCAGAGAACTTTCGCGAGGGCATCCCGGTCATCATCAACCTCTCGCAGATGAGCGAGCCAGAGGCGCGTCGTCTCGTCGACTTCGCCAGCGGACTCTCCGAGGGCCTGTACGGCAAGATCGAGCGCGTGACCAGCAAGGTGTTCCTGCTCTCGCCGGCGCACGTCGCGGTCAGCGGCGATCAGGGCGAGATCGAGTCCGACGTGGACGCGTCGTTCTTTCCGCAGCCCTAACTCCCCGTAGCCTGTAGTACGTGTCAGTTCTCTTCTGGGCGCTCTACGCTGCCCTCAGCATCTTCATCCTGATCATGTGGGTGCGCCTCATCCTCGACTTCGTCGTCAACTTCAACCGTGGATGGCGACCGAGTGGGTTTGGACTCGTGCTCGCCGAGGTCGTCTTCACCATCACCGACCCGCCGATCAAGCTCGTGCGGCGGTTCCTCCCGCCCGTGCGCTTCGGCGGCGTCGCCCTGGACTTCGCGTGGACGATCGTCATGCTGGTCGCCATCGTGCTCAGCTATGTCATCTCGGGGCTGCTGCGCTAGCGAAGCAGATGTACCCTGTAATAGAGGGCCGTCTTGCACTCTTGCAGGGAGCATGAAGTAATGTTGGCGAGCGCTCAACATTAAACAAATGGTTGAAGAAGGTAATAGAGGTGACGGCAATGGCTTTGACTCCTGAAGACGTAGTCAACAAGCGATTCCAGCCCACGAAATTTCGTGAGGGCTACGACCAGGACGAGGTCGATGACTTCCTCGACGAGGTGGTCGTAGAGCTTCGCCGCCTCAACCAGGAGAACGAGGAGCTGCGCCAGCGCCTCATGCAGGCCGACTCGCGCATCAACCAGCTGCAGTCCGCACCGCCGCAGGCCGCTCCGCCGGCACCCGCCCCGCAGATGGCACCGCCGCCGCAGGCCGCTCCGGCTTTCGCCGCAGCTCCCGCGCCGTCGATGGACAGCCTCGACCAGGGCAACACCAACAACCTCCTCCAGCTCGCCCGCACGCTGCACGAGCAGCACGTGCGTGAGGGCGTCGAGAAGCGTGACGCGCTCATTGCCGAGGGCCAGGCGACCGCGGCTCGCGTAGTCCAGGAGGCCGAGGCGCAGCAGCGCTCTGCCATCAACGGCCTGGAGCAGGAGCGCCAGTCGCTCGAGGCTCGCATCGAAGAGCTGCGCAACTTCGAGCGCGACTACCGCGTGAAGCTCAAGGGCTACATCGAGGGCCAGCTGCGCGAGCTCGACGCCAACAGCGTTGCCAGCACACCGCAGCCGGCCGCCACGCAGACCACACCGCCGCAGTCAGCCCCGCAGCAGTTCGCTCCGCAGCAGGCAGCGCCGGCAGGCTACGACGCCGCCCCGGCTCCGGCCTACGGCGCGCCCGCCTACGGTGCCGCACCGCAGGCTCCGCAGGGTTACCCCGGCTTTGCCGGACAGTAAGACCGAGGCGCCAGCAGAAGGCTCTCGACGCACGAGCGTGAAAACGCTCGTGCTTCTTGCTGCCGTCGCGCTGCTCGTCTTCGCCGTCGATCAGGGCGCCAAGTACCTGATCCTGCAGAGCCTGGAAGAGAACGAGCTCGTCCCGGTGCTGGGTGAGGTGCTGCAGTTCCACCTGGTGAAGAACTCCGGGGCAGCGTTCTCGCTGCTCAGCGGCAGCACCTGGATCTTTGCGATTGCCGCCTCGGTGGTGACTGTCGTCATCGTCGTGTTCGCCCGTCGCATCCGCTCGTTCGCATGGGCTGCGGTGTTCGGGCTTCTGCTCGGGGGAACCACCGGCAACCTCTACGACCGGCTGTTCCGTGAGCCCGGATTCGGTGTCGGCCACGTGATCGATTTCATCCAGGTGAAGCTCTTTCCAGCGATCTTCAACGTTGCCGATATCGGGATCACCTCGGCTATGGCGCTGTTCATCATCCTCACCCTGCGCGGCATCGGATTCGACGGCTCGCGCGCGCCGCGCAAGGCTGCAGCCGAGCCGGTAGACGCCGAGTGACCGCCGAGACCCGCAGCCTTCCCGTTCCCGACGGACTCGCCGGCGAGCGGGTGGACGCGGGCATCGCCAAGCTTCTCGGATTCTCACGCACGCTCGCCGCCGAGGTTGCCGAGAGCGGCGGAGTCACGGTCGACGGCGAGACCGTTGGCAAGTCGGACCGCCTCATCGCGGGAGCCTGGCTCGAGGTCACCTGGCAGGCGCGCACCGGGCCCGTGATCGAGCCCGTCATCGTCGCCGACCTCGGCATCGTGTACGACGATGACGACATCGTTGTGGTCGACAAGCCCGTCGGTGTCGCTGCCCACCCGTCCGTCGGCTGGGACGGCCCCACCGTTCTCGGTGCTCTCGCTGGGGCCGGTTTTCGCATAGCCACCTCGGGCGCGGCAGAGCGCGCTGGAATCGTGCACCGACTGGATGCCGGAACCACCGGTCTCATGGTCGTGGCCAAGTCGGAGCACGCCTACTCGGAGCTCAAGCGCGCCTTTCACGACCGCGAGGTCGACAAGATCTACCACGCGATCGTGCAGGGTCACCCCGATCCGCTCACGGGCACCATTGACGCTCCGATTGGACGCCACCCCTCGTCGAGCTGGAAGTTCGCGGTCACCGCGGGCGGTAAGCCCTCGATCACGCACTACGAGACCATCGAGGCCTTTCCCTCGTCGTCCCTTCTCGAGATCCACCTCGAGACCGGACGCACCCACCAGATCCGCGTGCACATGGCCGCACAGCGCCACCCGTGCGTCGGTGATGCCATGTATGGCGCCGACCCGACGATCAGCGCGCGGCTCGGCCTGAGCCGGCAGTGGCTGCACGCGCACAAGCTCGGCTTCAAGCACCCCGCGACAGGGGAGTACGTCGAGTTCGAGAGCCCATACCCGGCGGACCTGCAGCACGCACTCGACGTTCTGCGCGCGTCCTAGGGCACGCGCCCCCGAACTGGGGGTGCGCTTTCGCGAGCGATTTTCGCGATGGGGAAGACCGCTCTGTCTACCTTCGATAGTGTCGAGCCAAGTCGCGGTGTTCATTTCGGCACACGATGAATACCAGCGCAGCATCGCTTCATTGTGGGGTGGAAGATGACTATCGTTTCGCGACCTGTCGACGGGGCAACCTCGGCCGATATCAGCAGCATCCCGTACACCGTGGGCTGGACGAGGGCCGCGATCGCTGTGCACTCGATGCTGCAGATCCCGGTGCCGATGTTTCTGCGGCTCGAGGCTGACGAGCATCCGCCCCTGGTGATCGACTTTCGCCACCACGCCTTCGAGTGGGCCGTCGAGACGGGCGACTTCCCGGTTCACCCGCTCGAGGTTCTCGTTGAGACCGAGGCGACGACCGCCGAGGCCGCGCCGCTCTTCAGCCTGCCGGGTCGCAATCTGGACTCGCTGCTGTGGCACATCGGACTGCACTCCTTCGCCGGCATGGCAGCCTCGTGGCTTCGCCCCGCAGACCGCTACAAGCTCACCCGGTGGCCGAATCTCACCGAACACGCTCACACCCTCACTCAGATGCGCATGACCGCCATGCTGGGCAATGTCTTCCTCACCGCCGACGAGCTGGCCGTTGCCGCCGGTGTCGAGCTTGACGAGGCGCAGAGCCTGCTGAACGCCTTCAGCCTCATGGGTATCCTGCAGACCTCGGGCCAGGAGCTCCCGGTTACTCCCGTGGTCGAGGCGGTGCCGCAGCGTGGCCTCTTCGACCGGCTGCGCGAGCGTCTGGGGCTCTGAGGGTGCCAGAGCACGTCATCCTGTTCACCGGGCCGATGGGAGCGGGCAAGACGACGGCGATCCAGAGCCTCAGCGAGGTGCCGGTCGTGCACACCGAGGCGGACAACACCGAGCGCTCCGTCGTCGACAAGCCGACTACCACGGTTGCCCTCGACTACGGCGAGATCACCCTCGGCCCCGACGACAAGGTGCGCCTCTACGGCACTCCGGGCCAGCGCCGCTTCGACTTCATGTGGACGATCCTCAAAGAGCGCGCGCGGGGCATGGTGCTGCTCGTCAACAACGACGCGCCTGATCCTGTCGCACTCATGGTGCAGTACCTCGACGACTTCATCGAGCTGTACGAGCGTGGGGGAGTCGTGGTGGGGGTCACACGCTCCGACATCGGCCCCGGGCCATCCCTTGCCGACTACGCGGTTGCGCTCGAGGGCGTGCATCCCGGGCGGGTGATTCCGGTCTTCACCGTCGATCCGCGAGACGCAGCCCACATGCGGCTTGCTCTCATGTCGCTCGTCGTCAACATCGAGATGCGCGCTGCGCTTGGTGCCCGCGAGACGGCTCCCGCGTGAGCGAGGCTATGCACCACGATCCAGGGGCGATCGAGTTCGGCACATCGGTGCTCGCCGAGATGAAGGAGCTCTGCCACTCGCTCGTCTACGCCGCCCTGCTCACCGACGACGGCTTCGAGGTGGTTCGGCTGTCGAGCACCAGCACGGATGGCGGAAGGTTCGCCAGCATGGCCAGCTCCATGCAGGCACTCGGCGACGCCGTCGCGCGCGAGCTGAGCCTCGGAACGAGCCAGTACATCATCATCGCGTCGCCGACGGGATACGTCGTGCAGCTGCGGGTTCCCGACCACCCGGTCGTGCTGTCCGCGCTGTTCGACGACGATGAGACGGTCGGCAAGGCCCTCGCGATCACGCGGTCCTCTGCCGCCAAGATGTCCGCCTTTCTCGCGAGGGTTTCCGCGTGAGGGTCGGAAGAAGAGCACCACAACCGGTCACAACAGAAAGCAGCGCCATGTCGAACATCAACGAGTCCCTCGAGTCCCTCATCACCGTCGATGGCGCCATGTGCGCCGCCCTCGTCGACAGCTCATCGGGCATGCTGCTCGGCAAAGCGGGCAGCGGCCTCGACCTCGACGTCGCCGCGGCGGGCAACACCGAGGTCGTGCGGGCCAAGCTGAAGACGATCAAGGCACTCGGCCTCAACGACACGATCGACGACATCCTCATCACGCTGTCGAGCCAATACCACATCATCCGACCGCTGGCCGAGACGCCGGAGGTCTTCATCTACCTGGTGCTCGACAGCGCGAAATCCAACCTCGCACTCGCTCGACTGCAGGTGAAGAAGAGCGACGCGCAGCTCGTTCTCTAGCGACCGCGCGAGTCGGGTCGGCATGCTCGGTGCCGAAGAATTAGAGTGGGGTTTCGG
>JBIIAR010000145.1:0-6270 GCA_044239765.1 Microbacteriaceae bacterium | reverse complement strand
GCGCGACAGGCCTACGAGCTCGTGCACTGGACCCGCGCCGACTCCTCGCTGAACTACCGCCGCTTCTTCGCGGTCAACGAGCTCGCCGCGATTCGCGTCGAGGTGCCGTGGGTCTTCGATGAGTCGCACGCCGAGATCAAGCGATGGTTCGACGAGGGCCTCGCCGACGGCCTGCGCGTCGACCACCCCGACGGACTGCTGGACCCCGGAAAGTACCTCGACGACCTCGCGACCGCGACCGGCAACGCCTACGTGCTCGTCGAGAAGATCCTCGAGGGCGACGAGACCCTGCCCGGCTACTGGGCCGCCGCCGGAACCACCGGCTACGACGCCCTCGCCGACGTGGACCGCGTGCTCGTCGACCCGCGCGGCCGCGCGGCCCTGGGCGAGCTGGATGCACGGCTGCAGGGCGCGGAGCGCGTGTCGAACTGGGCCAGCCTCATTCGCTCGACGAAGCGTGGCATTGCCGACGGCATCCTGAACTCCGAGGTTCGCCGGCTGGCACGTCTCGTTCCCGATTCTGCCTCTGGTGAGCACTTCGAGACGACGGTGGACGCACTCGCCGAGCTTCTCGCCTGCTTCCCCGTCTACCGCTCCTACCTTCCCGCCGGGCTTGAGCACCTTCGCACGGCCGCTCAGCGCGCCGTGACCGAGCGCCCCGAGCTCTCTGCAGAGGTTGAGGCGCTCGTGCCGCTGCTGAGCGACGCCGACCATCTGGTCGCGCAGCGTTTTCAGCAGACCTCGGGCATGGTGATGGCGAAGGGCGTGGAGGACACCGCCTACTACCGCTACAGCCGCCTCGCCTCGCTCAACGAGGTGGGCGCCGACCCGGCCGAGTTCTCGATCGGCGTCGAGGAGTTTCACCGACGCCAGGTCGAGCGGCAGGGCAGCTTTCCCGCGTCGCAGACCACCCTCTCGACCCACGACACGAAGCGCGGCGAAGACACCCGCGCCCGCATGCACGTGCTGAGCGAGCTGCCCGCCGAATGGGAGGCGACGCTCGACGAGCTGCGCGCCATCGCCCCGCTCGGTGACGGCCCGTTCGAGAACATCCTGTGGAGCAGCGTCATCGGCGCCTGGCCCGCGTCGCGCGAGCGGCTGCACAACTACGCAGAGAAGGCGGCGCGCGAGGCCGGCACTGCCACCACCTGGACGGCGCCCAACGAGCAGTTCGAGGCGCGGATGCACGCCGCCGTCGACGCCGCATTCGACGACCCGCGGCTGGCCGGCATCCTCACCCGCTGGGTGGACCTCACGGCGCGCGCCGGATGGAGCAACTCCCTCAGCGCCAAGCTCGTGCAGCTCACCGCCCCCGGAGTGCCCGACGTCTATCAGGGCAGCGAGCTGTGGGAGACGAGCCTCGTCGACCCTGACAACCGCCGCCCGGTCGACTTCGACGAGCGCCGTCTGCTGCTCGCCGCGATCGACGCCGGCGCGCTGCCTCCCGTGGATGAGACCGGTGCGGCCAAGCTGCTGGTCACCAGCCGCGCGCTGCGCCTGCGCCGCGACCGCCCAGAGCTCTTCACCCGTTACGCCGCGCTGCCGGCCGTCGGCGCGCAGGCGCACCACGTTGTCGCCTTCGACCGCGGCGGGGCTGTCACGGTGGCGACCCGGCTGCCGATCGCGCTGGCGGAGTCAGGATGGGGCGAGACGGCACTGCTGCTGCCCGGGCATCCGATTGTCGACGTTCTGACCGGCCGGGAGTACGAGGGCGGTCAGCTCTGGCTGGCCGACCTGCTCAGCTCGTACCCGGTCGCGCTGCTGGCTCCGCGATGAGAGTGTGGGCGCCGTCGGCGACAGCCGTCACCCTGATCGCGGATGCCGAGCGCATCCCCATGCACCAGCACGGCGAGTGGTGGCAGGCTGACGCCAGCCCGCAGCGCTACGGCTTCGAGATCGACGGGCAGGTGATGCCCGACCCGCGCTCGCGCTGGCAGCCCGACGGCGTGCACGAGCTCAGTGCCATCGACGACGAGCCCTTCGAATGGACGGAATGGGCCGGCCGCGAGCTTGCCGGCGGCGTCATCTACGAGCTGCACGTCGGCACCTTCACCCCGGAGGGCACCCTCGACAGCGCGATCGAGAAGCTCGACCACCTCGCTGACCTCGGCGTGGACTTCGTCGAGCTGCTGCCCGTCAACGCCTTCAACGGCGAGCACAACTGGGGATACGACGGCGTGCTGTGGTTCGCCGTGCAGCACAGCTACGGCGGTCCGGCCGCCTACCGCCGCTTCGTCGACGCGTGCCACGTGCGCGGACTCGCCGTGATTCAGGATGTCGTCTACAACCACCTCGGACCGAGCGGCAACTACCTTCCGCGCTTCGGTCCCTACCTTCGCGAGGGCTCGGCCACCACCTGGGGCGACTCGGTCAACCTCGATGACCCAGAGGTGCGCGCCTACATTCTCGACAACGCCGAGATGTGGATGCGCGACTACCACGTCGACGGTTTGCGGCTCGATGCTGTGCACGCGCTCGTCGACAACTCGGCGACGCACATCCTGCAGCAGCTGGCCGAGCGCACCGACGCACTCAGCGCAGAGGTCGGGCGCCCGCTCATCCTCATCGCCGAGTCCGACCTCAACGATCCGAAGCTGATCACCCCGCGGCCAGAGGGCTACGGCCTCACCGCCCAGTGGAGCGACGACTACCACCACGCCCTGCACGTGGCCCTCACCGGTGAGACGACGGGCTACTACGAGGACTTCGCCTCGCTCGGCGCGCTCGCCAAGACGACGGAGAGGGGCTTCTTTCACGACGGCACCTTCTCGAGTTTTCGCGGCCACAACCACGGCTCCCCCATCGACCCGTCGCTGCCCGGCTGGAAGCTCGTCACCTTCGCCCAGGATCACGACCAGATCGGCAACCGGGCCACGGGTGACCGGCTCAGCGCAACGCTCGACTGGGGCCAGCTGGCCGTCGCCGCGGTGCTCACCCTCACCGGGCCGAACACGCCCATGCTCTTCATGGGCGAGGAGTGGGGCGCGAGCACCCCGTGGCAGTTCTTCACCTCGCACCCAGAGCCAGAGCTGGGCGAGGCCGTCACCACGGGCCGCATTAAGGAATTCGAGCGGATGGGGTGGGACCCGGCGGTCGTGCCCAACCCCCAAGACCCCGAGACCTTCACCCGCTCCACGCTGGACTGGCACGAGCTCGAGTCACAGCCCCACGCGACCCTGCACGCCCTCTACCGCGAGCTGATCGCCCTGCGCCGTCAGCGGCCAGAGCTCATCGATCCCGACTGGTCGCGCGTGCACACCGAGTTCGACGACGATCGCCGCGTGTTTCGCATGCACCTGGGCGAGCTCAGCGTTGTCGCCAACCTCGGCGATGAGCCCCTCGAGGTCGACGGCACCGTCATCTTCGCGACCGGCGTCGGTCTCGAACCGCACTCGGCCGTGATCATCGACCGAACGCCACCGGCAGTTTGAAGCCGACGTGCGACGCGGTGAACCCGAGTCGCTCGTAGAAGCGGTGAGCGTCGACGCGGGCCGCGTCGGAGGTCAGCTGCACGAGTGCGACGCCCAGTGCCGGAGCCTGCGCGACCGCCCAGCGCACCATCGCTGCACCGATGCCGAGGTTGCGCCGGTCTGCCCGCACCCGCACGGCTTCGATCTGCAGTCGTGATGCCCCCGAGCGAGCAAGCCCGGGGATGACCGTGAGCTGCATAGTCGCCACCACAGCCCCGTCGACGGTCGCCACCAGCAGCTGCTGCGCGGAGTCCGCGTCGATCGCAGCGAACGCGCGCTCGTAGGCGGGGCGATCCGCGTCGCTGCCGGTGTCCCCTCTGGCTGCGCTGATCGGGTCGTCGGCGAGCAGGCCGAGGATAGCGTCGAGGTCGGCGGCGGTCGCGCGGCGCAGGGCGCAGGTGCCCGAGGGCAGTTCGAGAACGGTGGTCGTCATCCCCCATTATGAACTTTTTGAATTCTGGGAATACCACTCAGCTACATGCACTTGCATTGACTAGTCACGACAGTTGTCGTGTCAACTTTCACGCAAGGAGCATCATCGCAATGACCGTCACCACCGATCTGATCCCGGGCTACGTCGCAGGCACGTGGACCCTCGACCCCGCGCACTCGGAGGTCTCGTTCACCGTTCGCCACCTCGCCATCAGCAAGGTGCGCGGCACCTTCGAGAAGTTCGACGTCACCGTCGTCACCGCTGAGAACCCCGAGGACTCCACCCTCACCGCGACCATCGACGTCGCCTCGGTCAACACGAACCAGGCGCAGCGCGACGAGCACCTGCGCACGAGTGACTTCTTCGCCATCGACGAGTTTCCGACCATGACCTTCGTCTCGACCGGAATCCGCCACGACGGCGAGGACTTCTACCTCGACGGCGACCTCACCCTGCGCGGCGTCACCAAGCCGGTCAGCATCAAGGGGGAGTTCGGCGGCATCATCACCGACGGCTACGGCCAGACCAAGGCCGGCGCCTCTGGCACGGTCAAGATCAACCGCAAGGACTTCGGCGTCAACTGGAACGCGGCGATCGAGGGCGGCGGATTCACCCTCGGCGACGACGTCACCATCTCGATCGAGGCGCAGGTCGTTCTTCAGCAGGCTTGATTAAGGTTCGAACCTATGTTCGAATGAATGCATGCGGTGGGATGGGCAGGCACTCAGTGGAGAAAGCTCCAACGCCCTCGTCCGGCTTAGCAATGTAGTACGCAGTGTGCAGACGCCGGACTTCGCGGGCATCACCTTTCACGAGGTGCTCGCGAAGTCCGCACTGAACCACGTGCCCGGCGCCGCGCGGTCGCTGCCCTTCGCCTGGACGGTCAACCCGTACCGTGGCTGCAGCCACTCGTGCGTGTACTGCTTCGCCCGCAACACTCACACCTACCTCGACCTCGACGCCGGCAAAGACTTCGACAACGAGATCATCGTCAAGATCAACGTCGCCGACGTGCTTGCCAAAGAGCTGGCTCGCAAGCGCGAGGTCATTCCCGCGGTCGCCCTGGGCACCAACACCGACCCGTACCAGCGCGCCGAGGGCCGCTACCGGCTGATGCCCGGCATCATCGCCGCGCTGGCCGACTCTGGCACGCCGTTCTCGATCCTCACCAAGGGAACGCTGCTGCGCCGCGACCTCCCCCTGCTCGTCGAGGCGAACCGCCACGTGCCGGTCGATCTGGCGATGTCGATCGCGATCTTCGACGACGAGCTGCAGAGCAGCGTCGAGCCGGGCACGCCGACGGCCAAGGCACGTCTCGCCACCGTCACGGCCGTGCGCGAGGCAGGTCTCGAGTGCTCCGTCTTCATGATGCCGATCCTGCCGTTCCTCACAGACACACGAGAGCACCTGGATGCCGCACTGGCCGACATCAAGGCCGCCGGTGCCAGCACGGTGCTCTACACCGCCCTGCACCTGCGACCGGGGGCGAAGGAGTGGTACCTGCAGTGGATCGAGCGCGAGCATCCGCACCTCGCAGACAAGTACCGCTACATGTACTACGGCACCAACTCCTACGCACCCAAGGACTACCGACAGTGGCTCGCGGCCAAGGTCAAGCCGCTCATTCGCAAGCACGGCCTCGCGAGCGGGCAGGAAGACCCCGTGACCGGCGGCGTGCGCTCGAACCCCCGCCGCTCGCTGCTGCGCGACGACAACGGCGACCTCGCCGCCATGAGCCCGCTCATCGCCGAAGAGCTGCCCGTCGATCTCGGTGCGCGGCTAGTGACGCTCTTCTAGCGGCGCTGGGTTACAGTACGACTGTGGGAAAGATACTGTACGGGGACTCGGGCATCGAGGTGATCTTCGACGACCGCGCGATGGCACACCTGCAGCTCGTCATCGGTGCGAAGCTGCGCCGCGGTGAGAGCTTTTTCTTTTCCTGGAAAGACGACCCCAGTGTGGGCGACGGTCGCAGCAGCATCTGGCTGAGCGCATCCATTCCCCTCTACTTTCGCTATTCGGGAAGCCGCGCGGTGTCGATCAATCGCGAGTGGCTCGAGATTCTCACTCTCTCGGCGAACAGCACCGTCGGTCTGCAGTTCAGCAGCGAGCCCAACGGGCAGACCAACGCGCCAAAATCACAGGTGTAGCAGGTCAATTCCCAGCGTCAAGCCCTTTCTTCGACAGTCGCAAGAGCGTTGAATAGCTATACCCCCTCAACGGGGGTATCTCAACGAGAACCCGACTTACGAAGGAGTGATCATGGTGCTCATGTCGCCAGGCCTCAAGCCAGACATCGCCCTCGTCGGCGACGACCTTTACTGCGTTCTGTCTGAGACAGACACGCTGGGCTTCGTGCACAAGGTC
>JBIIAR010000143.1:0-6306 GCA_044239765.1 Microbacteriaceae bacterium | reverse complement strand
AAGCTGTCGATGCCGTTGTCGTAGTGAACGTTCGCGCCGATGCCGAGTCCGTCGAGATCCACGTCTGCCGGCAGAGTGTCAGCCGTGATGAGCACGCGGCCTCCACGCGCGAACTCTGTCGCGAGGTCGGAGAAGACTGCGGGGCGGGCCGTGCCCACGCTGTCAGTGGTGGCGATCGAGGGGATGAGACCGGGGGCGTAGCTGAGCGTGCAGTCCGTAGAGGCACCGTGGCCGCCGCCGGCGCCGTTGCCGTTGCCCGAGTCCGTGCTGGGTGAACCCTCGGGATCGCAGTTGTCCGAGCCCACGGCGTTGCCGCCGTTCGCGTAGGTGGCTGCGCCCGACAGCGTGACGGAGGAATCCTCCCCCGCGCCGGTCGTGTTGTCGGCAGACGATGCGCCACCGTCGCCCACGACGATGGTCGTCGGCGCCCCACCGCTGGCCGACGAGTAGTCAACGTAGATCAGCTGCCCAGAGTTGCCCGCGTATCCGATCCCGCTGGCCGTGTTCATGTAGGCGCCAGCGCCGCCTCCGAGCAGCAGAGCCTGCAGCCCCTGCACGGTGGGCGGAGTCGTCCACGAGTAGCTGCCCGCGGCAGCGAAGTCGAGCTGGCAGGTGGTGCCGCCGAGAATCGTGAGCGTGGCGCCGGCGGGCACAGGCCCGCAATCGGGCGCGGCCACGGCGGGCGTCGCACCCGCGAGGGCGGCCGCGGCGGCGGCAGTCAGGCCAACGACGCCTGCGGTGCGAAAAGTCATGGAGTTCCTCGGATAGAACCGGCGGGGAGACTCCCACCATATCAGCGAGAATGCAGAGTGTGCAGTAGTGCTAGCCGAGAAGTCTCGTGAGTGCCGCGCGATCCACCTTGCCGAGCTCATTTCGCGGAATGGCATCGAGCTTGAGCAGCGCCCGCACCTCTAGGTTGGGAAGCCGCGCGCCCAGCTGCTCAACCACGAGCTGCTGCCCGACGTGCGCCTTCGCGACGAAAGCGACACCGACCGCGACGCCCGTGTCGGCAATGAAGCTGAAGGACGCCGCATCCGCGAAGATGCGCAGCTCACTCAGCCAGAGGTCCAGCTCGGCGAGGTTGAACTTGGCACCGCTGGCGTTGACGACATCACCGGCGCGGCCGGAGATGCGCAGCTCGCCCTCTGACGAGAGCGTGCCGAGATCACCCGGGTAGAACCAGCCATCGCGGAAGGGCTCACCGCCTCCCAGCCAGTAGCCGGCAGGAGTGTGGGCGGTGCGGTAGCGGATCCTGCCCTCCATCGCCGTCGGCTGGTCGGCATCATCCACGATCTCGAAGTCGGCGCCGGGGAGGAGATGCCCGACGACGTGCGGTCGGGACGCGTCGAAGGCCCCCGACGCGACCGTGCCGACCTCGGTCGAGCCGTACAGATAGGTCGGCACCGTGCCGAGCACCGCCGCCGCTCGCTCGCCGAGGGAGGGCGTCAGCAGGCTTCCGGCCACGAGCACGGCGTCGAGGGCGAGACCCTCACCCACTGCCACGAGGTCGGCCAGGCGCGCCGGCGAGGTCTTGACCGCGCGCACCCCGTAGCGCTCGATGACCACGCGACTGCTCTGCGGCGTCGAGGCGGCAAAGTAGGGCGCGCCGTGCAAGACCGACCAGTAGAACGAGAGCACGCCGCTGACGGTGTCGCGACCGAGGAGGTTCATGAAGGGGTCGAGGGGCATCCAGTTTCTGCGCGCAGCGTCGGTGCGCGCGAGCAGCGCGGTCACGGTGAACTCGATGCCCTTGGTCGTGCCGGTGGTTCCGCTGGAGAACACGATGCGGCAGATGTCGTCGCCCGTCAGGCTCGCTGGCTCGATGTCGGTCGAGACACCGCCGAGTGCGGTCAGAAAGTCGGAGTCGATGGTGATCACGCGGATCGTGGTGATCAGCTGGCTGTCGGTGATGACCACGTCGATGCTGTCGGCGTAGGCGCGCAGCACTGCCGGGGTGCCTGACAGCGCGATCGCTCCCTCGTGCAACAGGGCCAGCGTGACAACAGCCTCGATCGCGGGGTGCGCGGCGACAGCCACGACGCTGCGCTTGCCGACGCCGAGCGTGCGCAGGCGAGCGGCGAACCGCACAACCGAGTCCGCCAGATCGCCCGCGGTCATGGTGAAGTCGGCGGAGGCGATCGCGAGCGCCGCGGGGTTCTCGCGCCCGTGCTCGAGCACCGCGTCGATCGGATTCACTCGCCCAGTCAACCCCATCTGTCGGCCCACTGGCCTAGCGTGGGAGGCATGTGCGGACGCTTTGCAGTCGACAGCGAGATCAACGAGCTCATCGAGGAGTTCGTCGCCACGGGTGGCGACGTCGGTGACTGGCGCCCCAGCTACAACATAAGGCCGACCGATCCGGTGCCGATCGTGCTCGAGACGGCCAAGACCGGCGACGTGGTGCGGCGCCTCGAGCTCGCCCGGTGGGCACTCGTGCCGAGCTTCTCGAAGGAGCTCAAGCTCAAGTACCCCACCTTCAATGCGAGAAGCGAGGATGTTGCCTCCAAGGCCTCCTTCAAGGGCTCGGTCGTCAGCAAGCGGGCCATCATTCCCGCCTCCGGCTACTACGAGTGGCGCACCGTCGGCACGGCCAAGACCCCTTTCTACATCCACGACCCGCAGGGCGACCTCGCCTTCGCCGCGCTCTACTCGTGGTGGCGCAACCAGGCGCTGCCCGACGACGACCCCGCGCGGTGGGTGCTCACCGCCACGATCCTGACGATGCCGGCCGTGCCGCACCTCGCCGAGATCCACGACCGCAACCCGGTGCCGCTGCCGCGCGACTTCTGGGACTCGTGGCTGTCGACCGAGATCGCCGGCGACCAGTCTCTGGTGGATGCGGCTGTTGCCGCCTCGGCCGAGGTCGCATCCCGTCTGGACTTTCACCAGGTCGCGCCGCTCGGCGAGAACGGCCCCCAGCTGATTGAGGCCGTCTGATGCCATGGCAGCGCCGCACGGAGCGGTTGATCCTTCGCCGTTGGCTCGACTCTGACCGCTCGCCGTTCGCCGAGCTCAACGCCGACGAGGAGGTGCGTCGTCACTTCGTGAGCACGCTCAGCCGCGAGGAGAGCGACGCGTCGGTCGACCGTTTCGAGGCGGGCTTCGACTCCCGGGGCTATGGGCTCTGGGCGGTCGAGCGCCGTGACACCGGCGAGTTCATCGGCTTCACGGGACTCAACCCCATGCCTTCCGGTGTGCCCGGCGAGGGCGGGGTCGAGATCGGCTGGCGCCTCGCCCGCGCGCACTGGGGTCACGGCTTCGCCACGGAGGCGGCGCTCGAGTCGCTGCGCTTCGCCTTCGACGAGCTGGGCCTCAGCCACGTCAACTCGATCACGGCGCTGTCGAACACCCGCTCGCGCTCCGTCATGGAGCGCATCGGCATGACGCAGCACGGGTTGTTCGAGCACCCGGCGGTTCCGGTGGGCAACCCGCTGCGGGAGCACGTGCGGTACGTCGTGGGGGCGCTGCCCTAGGTCGAGCGCTCGCCCGTCTTCTTGTCGATGGCGGGCAGCGACGGGCCCGGGTCGGGGTCGCCGCAGCCGGTGAGCCCCACGGTCACCAGCAGGGCAATGGCCGTGATGCCGAGGATGCGCTTCATGGTCTGAGACTACGGCTCGCGTTGCATCACCCTTTCGCCCCAGTGCGAGGGGGTGGCACTCGTGCCCAGCCGCCCTCGCGCTCGATTGCCCGGCCCTCCAGCTCGAGCGTTCCCAGGAGCGCCTGAACGACGGAGACCGCGAGACCACTGCGGGCGGCGAGGTCGGCAGCCGCTCGCGCAGTTCTGGTGCTCAGGGTATCGAGCAGGCGGGCTTCATCCGAGTGCTCCTCGGAGTAGCCCCCGGTGCTCTCGACGGGGTCGATGAGCTGCGCCATCTCGTCGGGGTTCGTCACCAGGGTGACGAGGCCCCCGCGAATGAGCTTGTGGCAGCCGGCCGATGCGGCGCTGGTCACCGGGCCAGGCACGACCCCGACCGGCCGCCCGATGCTGAGCGCATGCGACGCGGTGTTGAGTGAGCCAGAGCGATAGCCCGCCTCAAGCACGACCGTTGCCTGGCTCGCGGCCGCAATCAATCTGTTGCGCTGCAGAAACCTCCACTTGGTGGGCGGGGTGCCGCACGGCACCTCGCTGAGCACGGCGCCCGTTTCGACGATGCGGGTGAGCAGCGCGTCGTGGCCGCTCGGGTAGAAGCGGTCGAGTCCGCCGGCGAGAAACGCGATGGTGGTTCCGCGCGAGGCGAGGGCCGCGCGGTGCGCCATGCCGTCGATGCCGTAGGCCGCGCCGCTGACGATGGCGAAGCCGCGGTCCACCAGGCCAGCGGATGCCTCCATCGTCACGTGCTCGCCGTAGCCGGTGGCCGCCCGGGCCCCGACCAGCGCGATCGAGTTGCCGAGCGCATCGAGTGCCTCGGTCTGGCCGCGCAGCCACAGGGCGATCGGTGCGTGCTGGCCGAGGTCGTCGACGCCGGCAGGCCAGTGCGGTGAGGACGGCGTGATCAGCTGCAGCCCGAACCGCGCCGCCTGCGAGAGTGCGCGCCTCGCGGATGCCGCAGAGAAGCGCGGCAGCCAGCGGTCTAGTCCCGCCTGCAGGTCGCCGAGGTCGCGCTCGTCGACGCCCGCCTCGTGCAGCCGCACCACGATATCGTCGTGCGGCGTTCTGTCGACGAGCAGCTGCAGCGCGCCTGCGGCACCGAGGGCAGCGACGGTCGCGCCGGCGAGCCGGTCGCCGGGCTCGGCGAGCACCAGCCAGGTGGAGCGTGCGAAGCTGTCGGCGGCATCCGTTGTCGATACGGCGGATGCCAGGTCGAGCACCTCTGTCTCGTCGAGGCCGAACAGGGTTGTCATGACGAGATCGCCTTTCGCAGGTAGAGGGCACGACCGATGTGCTCGGCGGTGGGAACGGGTGCGTTGTCGAGGTCGGCGAGGGTCCAGCCGACGCGCAGCACGCGGTCGTAGCCGCGCATGGTGATGCCGCCGCGTTCGAGCGCACGGTCGATGGACGCGGTCGTCGCGACCGGCAGGCGTGCCGCGGGACCGCGCAGCCATGAGCCGGGCACGTGGCAGTTGAGGGTCCACGGCGTGCCAGCGAGTCGTGAGGCAGTGCGTGCTCGAGCGTCGACGACCCGCGCTCTCGCAGCCGCCGACGTCAGCCGCGCCGAATCGGTCGACACCCGCAGCTGCGCGGAGGTGATGCGCTGCACCCGCAGCTGGATGTCGATGCGGTCGAGCAGCGGCCCGCTGATGCGCGCGAGGTAGCGCCGTCGGTTGAATGGGGTGCAGGTGCACTCCGAGTCGCGCGCGCCGTACTGCCC
Organism: Microbacteriaceae bacterium; assembly: GCA_044239765.1. Lineage (GTDB taxonomy): Bacteria > Actinomycetota > Actinomycetes > Actinomycetales > Microbacteriaceae > Conyzicola. The sequence goes on along the minus strand of JBIIAR010000143.1, from coordinate 997 downwards.
GCAGGGGCAGGGGTTCGCCGCCATCACGAGCTGGAAGCTGCCGGGGTAGTGGGCGACCGCGTTTGCGCGGTGGATCGAGATGACCCCCGACTCGAGTGGCTGCCGCAGCGCGTCGAGCACGGCGCTCGCAAACTCGGGTGCCTCGTCGAGAAACAGCACGCCGTGCGATGCGCGCGCCGCGGCGCCGGGACGGATGAGGCCGCTGCCTCCCCCGACGAGAGCCGCGGCTGAGGCGGTGTGGTGTGGCGCCTCGAAGGGCGCGCGCGTCGCGAGGGTGGATCCAACCGGCATGCCGGAGAGCGATCGCACCGAGCTGACCTCGAGCGCCTGCTCCGCCGTCAGCGGCGGCAGCAGCCCTGGCAGACGCGACGCGAGCATGGTCTTGCCCGCGCCCGGCGGGCCGAGCAGGAAGACGTGGTGGCCGCCAGCCGCGGCGACGAGCATGGCGTCAATGGCGTCCTCGTTGCCGATGACGTCGGCGAGGTCGAGCTCCTCCTCAGCGACCGCCGGCAGCACGCGAAGAAGTGGTTCAACCGGGATCGGGTCGCACGTCGCACCGTGCCAGATTGCCGCATCTCTCAAAGACGCCACCGGAATGACGCGGACGCCAGGCACAAGCGACGCCTCGTCGGCATTGCCGGTCGGCACCATCACCGTGCCGAAGCCCGCGCGAGCGGCGCCCATCACCGCGGGCAGCACTCCGTTGATCGGTCGGAGCCGACCGTCGAGCCCCAGCTCGCCCAGGTGCGCGACCCGGTCGATCGACTCGGCCGAGACATCCCCCGCAGACGCCAGCACGGCGAGCGCGATCGCGAGGTCGAAGCCCGACCCGTGCTTCGGCAGCGCCGCGGGCGAGAGGTTGATCGTCACCTTGCGGTGGGGCAGCTCGAGGCCGCTGTTGGTGATCGCCGACCGCACCCGGTCTTTCGCCTCGTTGAGGGCGGCATCCGGCAGTCCGATCAAGACGAACATCGGCAGCTGGTTGCTGATGTCGGCC
>JBIIAR010000141.1:0-6340 GCA_044239765.1 Microbacteriaceae bacterium | reverse complement strand
TAGAGCTCGACCGCGATGACCTCGCTGGCCGAGTCACGTACGGTGGGCACCGGCAGCTGGCCGGGGCGAATGGCCGATGTCTCAACAGCGACGAACTTCTCGCCGATGACTATGCCGTCGCTGCGCATGTTGAGGGGGCCAGCGGACGGATCGCGAAAGGTGCTGCTGATCACGATCGCGACGATGCCCACAACGGCGATCGAGCCGAGGCCGATGATCCCCAGGGTGAGCAGGCGGTTACGCTTCTCGAGCTTCTTCTGCTGCTCACGAATGGTGCGAGCCTTCTCGCGCGCGTCCTCGCGGCGCGGGTTGGGGCTGCCGCCCGTACTTGCGTACGTCACTCGAACCTCTCAAAACAAACAATGACAGTGGGGCGCAGTGCGCCACCGTTGATCGTAGAGGCGCTCTCTGGGAGTTGGCCAGACAATCCGCTACCCACCCTATGTGGCATAATCGCCTCTGGTGGCCGGCAAGGCCACCATCCATCACAACGGATCGTCCGGCACGTACCTGCCGGTGAAGGAGAAATGAATAATGGCATCTGTCACTTTTGACAAGGCAACCCGCCTCTACCCGGGTTCCACCCGCCCCGCGGTCGACGCACTCGACCTCGATGTCGCTGACGGCGAGTTTCTCGTGCTCGTCGGACCGTCGGGATGTGGAAAGTCCACCTCGCTGCGCATGCTCGCCGGCCTCGAAGAGGTCAACGACGGCCGCGTGCTCATCGGCGACCGCGACGTCACCGACGTGCCGCCGAAGGACCGCGACATCGCGATGGTGTTCCAGAACTACGCGCTCTACCCGCACATGACGGTTGCAGAGAACATGGGCTTCGCGCTCAAGATCGCCGGTGTCGCCAAGGACGAGCGCGCCAGCCGCGTTCTCGAGGCAGCCAAGCTTCTCGACCTCGAGCCCTACCTCGGCCGCAAGCCGAAGGCACTCTCGGGTGGCCAGCGCCAGCGCGTTGCCATGGGCCGCGCAATCGTTCGCCAGCCCCAGGTCTTCCTCATGGACGAGCCGCTGTCGAACCTCGACGCCAAGCTGCGCGTGCAGACCCGCACCCAGATCGCCTCGCTGCAGCGCCGCCTCGGCGTCACCACGGTCTACGTCACCCACGACCAGACCGAGGCACTGACCATGGGTGACCGCATCGCGGTTCTCAAGGATGGCGTTCTGCAGCAGGTCGGCACCCCGCGCGACCTCTACGCGAGCCCCGTCAACGTCTTCGTCGCCGGCTTCATCGGCTCGCCGGCCATGAACCTGTTCGACGCTGACATCGTCGACGGCGGCCTCAAGTTCGGCACCGCCGTTGCCAAGGTCGACCGCGACACCCTCGGCGGCACCTCCGCCAAGAAGGTCACCATCGGTGTTCGCCCCGAAGACGTCAAGGTCACGACCAAGGGCGAGGGCCTGCCGGTCGACGTCGACGTCGTCGAGGAGCTCGGCGCTGACGGCTACCTGTACGGCCACACCACGATCGACGACAAGCGCGTCGACATCGTCGTGCGCGTCGACGGCCGCAACCACCCGAACGCCGGTGACAAGGTCTTCATCACCCCGGAGCCCGACCACATCCACGTCTTCGACACCGAGAGCGGCCTGCGCCTCTCGAAGAAGGCTGTCGAAGCCAAGTAGTCCCTTCGATGGGGCTTGTCGAGTTCTCGGCAAGCCCCATCGTCGTTTAAAGGAACAGTCATGAGCGGCTCACTCAACATCACCGCGGCGACCATCGACCCGGCCCTGCTCGACCTGCCCTGGGCGTTGCCCCTCGAGCTCTGGCCCGACAGCAACATCGCCGCCCTGCCCAAGGGCATCAGCCGCCACCTCGTGCGCTTCGTGCACCTCAGCGGCTACGTCGTCGCCATCAAAGAGACCTCCGCAGAGCTCGCCAAGCGCGAGTACGACATGCTGCGCACTCTGCAGCGCATGGACATCCCCTGTGTCGACCCGGTCGCCGTCATCACCAACCGCACGAGTGCGGAGGGAGAGCCGCTCGAGTCGGTGCTCGTCACCAGGCACCTCAAGTTCTCTCTGCCCTACCGGGCGCTCTACTCGCAGACACTGCGCCCCGACACCGCCACCCGCCTCGTCGACGCCGCCGCGGTGCTGCTCGTGCGCCTGCACATCATCGGCTTCTTCTGGGGCGACGTCTCGCTGTCGAACACCCTCTTTCGCCGCGACGCCGGAGCCTTCGCCGCCTATCTCGTCGACGCCGAGACCGGCCAGCTCTACACCGGCGGGCTCTCGAACGGACAGCGCGAGAACGACCTCGAGATCGCCCGCGTGAACATCGCGGGCGAGCTTCTCGATCTGCAGGCCGGAGGCCGCCTGCAGGACGACGTCGACCCGGTGGAGATCAGCAACGGCATTGTCGCCCAGTACCGCACCCTCTGGAAGGAGCTCACCGGCTCCGAGGAGTTCGACCAGTCGGAGCGCTGGCGCATCAACCAGCGCGTGGAGCGCCTCAACGACCTTGGCTTCGACATCGAAGAGCTCGCCATTCGCACCGACACCACGGGCACGCAGGTGCGGATTCAGCCCAAGGTCGTCGACGCCGGTCACCACCAGCGCCGCCTGCTGCGCCTCACCGGCCTCGACGCCCAAGAGAACCAGGCGCGCCGGCTGCTCAACGACCTGGACTCCTACGTTGCGACGTACGGCGATGCCGGCGTGGACGAGGAGATGGCAGCGCACGAGTGGGTGGCGCAGGTGTTCGAGCCCGTCATCCGTGCGATCCCGAAAGACCTGCAGGGGCGGCTCGAGCCCGCGGAGATGTTCCACCAGCTGCTCGACCACCGCTGGTACATCTCGCAGAACCAGAAGCGCGATGTTCCGCTCGCCGAGTCAGTGCAGAGCTACGTCGACAACGTGCTGCGCCACCGCCGCGACGAGGCGACGCTCATCGACCCGCCGACAGGCGCGATCACCCTGCCGACCGACATCATCGCGCTCGACGACGAAGAGGACTGGCGCAAGAACGTCTGAGCCTATTAACGCCGGTCCCTGCCTGGCGTCGATGCGGTGACCCTGCGCACGCTAAGTTTCCCCGCTACCGACGCTTGATGCGACGTACACGCCGCCACATCATGCCGATCTGTCGCGGCTACTTCTTTTTGGCCGCTGCCCGCAGCTTCGAGATCTCGTAGAGCGTCACACTCGCCGCGATTCCCGCGTTGAGCGACTCCGTCGTCTGCGAGATCGGAATCGAGACAACCGCGTCACAGTTGTCGGTGACCAGGCGCGACAGGCCCTTGCCCTCACTGCCGACGACGATGAGCACGGGCTCCTTCGCGAGGGCGAGGTTGGGCAGCGAGACGTCGCCATCACCGGCGAGGCCGAGCACGAAGACGCCGCGCTCCTTGTAGGCCTTGATCGTCTGGGTGAGGTTGGTCGCCATCGCGACGGGGGTGCGCGCTGCGGCGCCAGCCGACGTCTTCCACGCGGATGCCGTCAGCCCCACCGAGCGCCGCTGCGGCACGATCACGCCGTGGCCGCCGAACGCGGCAACCGAGCGGATGATGGCGCCGAGGTTGCGCGGGTCGGTGATGCCGTCGAGCGCCACCACGAGCGGAACCTTGCCCGCGGCGGTGAGCTTGTCGAGCAGCTCCATCGGGTGGGCGTACTCGTAGGGCGGCACCTTGAGCGCGAGGCCCTGGTGCACCGAGTCGAAGCCGGCGAGGCGGTCGAGCTCTGGACGCATGACCTCGAGCACCGGGATGCCGCGGCTGGTCGCGAGCTTGAGAACCTCTTTCACGCGGTCGTCGTACTCGATGCGGGTTGCGACGTAGAGCGTCGTGGCCGGGATCTTGGCGCGCAGCGCCTCGAGCACCGAGTTGCGGCCGGTGACCATCTCTGACTCGTCGCCCGACTTCACGCGGCGCTGGCGGTCCTGCTGCTGCACGGTGCCCGTCTCGGGGCGACGCGGCTGCTGCGTCTTCTTGCCACCGGCGGCCTCGAAGCGCTCGGCCGCGGCCTTGCGCTTTCCTGCGGGGTGGTAGGGGCGATCCTCGGCCTTGGGGGTCGGCTTGCGTCCCTCGAGAGCCTGACGGCCCTGGCCGCCCGACCCTACCTGCTTGCCGGTGCTTGCCTTGCGCACTGCCCCCGCGCGGGGTTTGCTCTGGCCTTTCATGCGATGCTCCAATGTGAGCCGCTGGGCCCGTCTTCGACTGAGATGCCAGCCGCTGCCAATTCGTCGCGGATGCGGTCCGCTGCCGTGAAGTCCTTCGCCGCGCGTGCGGCGTTGCGATCTTCGATGAGGCGCTCGACGAGTGCGGCGAGTGCGCGATCCGTGTCTGCTGCTCCCACGGTAGCCCACTCCGGTGAGAGCGGGTTGATTCCGAGCACCTCGGTCATGGCGAGAACCTCGCCGCGCGCGTTGGCTGCGGCCTGCAGATCCTCGTTGTCGAGGGCGGCGTTGCCAGCGCGAACGGTCTCGTGCAGCACGCCCATGGCCTGCGGTATCGAGAGGTCGTCATCCATCGCCGCAGCGAACTCGTCAGGCACGACGGGCAGTCCTGCACCTTCGAATCGGGTGTCGGCCAGCCGGCGGTCGACGCGGTCGATGAAGGTCTCGATGCGCTCCAGCGCGGCCTCCGCCTCGATCAGCGCGCCATCGTGGTAGTCGATGGTCGAGCGGTAGTGGGCAGAGCCGAGGTAGTAGCGCACGACGAGCGGGCGGGCCATGTCGAGAAACTCCGAGGCGAAGATCGAGTTGCCGAGCGACTTCGACATCTTCTGCCCGCCGACATTGACGAGGCCGTTGTGCACCCAGAGGCTCGCGAACTCGTCGCCGGCCGCGGTCGACTGGGCGAGCTCGTTCTCGTGGTGGGGAAAACGCAGGTCGAGGCCGCCGCCGTGGATATCGAAGGCGGTGCCAAGGTAGCGCGAGCTCATGGCGGAGCACTCGATGTGCCATCCGGGCCGGCCGGCGCCCCAAGGCGATGCCCACGACGCAGACTGCGGCTCACCCTGCTTGTGGCCCTTCCACAGGGCGAAGTCGCGGGGGTCCTTCTTGCCGCGCGGGTCGGCATCCGCCGCCGCTTCCATGTTCTCTGGCTTCTGGCGCGTCAGCTCGCCGTACGACGGCCAGCTCTGCGTGTCGAAGTAGACATCACCCGAGGCATCGGATGCCGCATAGGCATGACCCCGATCTATCAGCCGCTGAATGATGGCCTGCATCTCGGTGACCGATGCCGTGGCGCGGGGCTCATAGGTCGGCGCCTGAATGCCGATGCGGCGGTAGCCGGAGCTGAACTCGAGCTCGAAGCGGTAGGCCAGCGCCCACCACGGGTCGTTCTCCGTGGCGTTGGCGAGGATCTTGTCGTCGATGTCGGTGACGTTGCGCACGAGGGTGACGTCGTAGCCGCGGTAGGCCAGCCAGCGGCGCAGCTGGTCGTAGACCAGAGCGGAGCGCAGGTGCCCGATGTGCGGCGAGGACTGCACGGTGGGACCGCACACGTAGATGCCTGCCTTGCCCTCCTCGAGGGGAACGAAGTCAGCGAGGGCCTGCGCCTTGGTGTCGTAGAGCCGTACAGTCACTGCGCAAGTTTAGCTTTTCAGCAACGCGGTGGCGGTGGCCATTACGCCCTCGCTGCGCCCGGTGAACCCGAGACCATCCGTCGTCGTTGCCGAGACGCTCACGGGCGCTCCCACCAGAGCGGTCAGCTTCGCCTCCAGCTCGACCCGTCGCGGCGCCACCTTCGGCTTGTTCGAGACGACCTGCACGACGACGTTGCCCACGGTGAAGCCGGCCCCGTGCACCAGCTCAAGGGTCTCGGTGATGAACACGTCACCGTGCGCCTCGATGAAGCGGGAGTCGGCAGTGCCGAAGCGGGTGCCGATGTCGCCGAGGCCGGCGGCGCTGAGCAGGGCATCGCAGATGGCATGGCAGACGGCATCCCCGTCACTGTGGCCCGCGAGCCCCGCCTCGGCCGGCCAGTAGAGGCCGCCCAGCCAGAGCGGCCGTGACTCGTCGAAGGCGTGCACGTCGACACCGGTGCCAACCCGAAGCTCGCCGGTCGAGCCCGGCGAGAGCAGGCCCTCGGCGCGACGGAGGTCCCACGGGGTTGTGATCTTGAAGGCGAGGGGGTCGCCGTCGATGACGGTGACCACTCCCCCGAACGACGAGAACACCGACGCGTCGTCGGTGTGGTCCTGCGTCGCCTTGGCATAGGCGGCGATGAGCGCCTCGCGGGGAAACCCCTGCGGCGTCTGCACGGCGGTGAGCGTGGAGCGGTCGGGGGTGCTCTCGACCCGGCCCGTCCAGTCGGTCTGCTTCACGGTGTCCGCGAGGGGAAGCCCGGGGATCACGCCACCGCCCGACTCGCGCACCCCGCTGATG
>JBIIAR010000140.1:0-6361 GCA_044239765.1 Microbacteriaceae bacterium | reverse complement strand
TGCTGCCCAAGGTGATCCCGACCGCGCAGCAGCAGTCCACCGACCGGCTGGCCGCGCAGGCGCGCATCCCGTCGACCGCGTGGCGGGAGGCCCGGGCCGCCCTCGAGCACGGCCCGGTTCTCGTGCAGGTCGCCCGCCCCGGCTACGCGCCGCGGCTCGCCTGCGCCGACTGCCGGCAGAGCGCGCGCTGTCAGGTCTGCGAGGGTCCACTCGGGCAGAAGACCCAGCGATCCGTGCCCGCGTGCGCGTGGTGCGGCGCCCTTGCGGTGCACTGGAAGTGCTCCAACTGCGAGAGCGAGAAGCTGCGTGTCATCGGCTCCGGCGCCACCCGCACCGCCGAGGACCTCGGCCGCGCCTTCCCGGGAGTGCGCATCATCATCGCCGATGGCGAACGGCAGATTCTGCACGTAGGCGCCGAGCCGGCCCTCGTGATCGCAACACGGGGTGCCGAGCCCATAGCCGCGGGCGGCTACCGGGCGGTCCTGCTGCTCGACGGTGAGTCACTCGTGGCCCGTGAGAGCCTGCGCGTCGGTGAGGACTGCCTGCGCACCTGGTCGAACGCCGCCGCCCTTGCCGCGCATCGGGCCCCGGTCATGCTCGTCGGTGTCGGGGGAGCGCTCGCCACGGCGCTGGCCACCTGGCGACAGGCCGACTACGCGCGAAGCGAGCTCGGTGACCGGCGTCAGCTGCGCTTCCCGCCCGCCGTGCGGGTCGCGACCGTCAGCGGCTCCCTGCAGGCGGTGGCGGATGCGGTGGCCGCCGTTCCCGGCGAGCCCACCGACCTGCTCGGCCCCGTCGACATCGGCGAGGGACTCGTGCGCACCATCGTGCGCTTCGACTACGCCCGCGGTGCCGACGTCGCGGCCTCCCTTCGCGCAGAGCTCGTGCGCAACGCAACCGGCCGCCGTCGTCCACCCAAAGATCAGAACCGCACGCCGCGACCGACGCTGCGCGTGCGCTTCGACGACACGGAGCCCTTTCTCGACTCCTGAGAGAATGGACTCGTGCCTCCACTTCGCCTCGTCTTCGCCGGCAGCCCCGCGGCTGCCGTGCCCAGCCTCGAGGCTCTCCTCGCCAGCCAGCATGAGGTGGTCGCGGTTATCACCCGCGAGGACTCGCCGCAGGGCCGGCGCGGTGTGCTGACGCCCACTCCGGTGGCCGAGGCCGCGGGCGGTGTCGAGGTGATCAAGGCGAACCGCCTTGCGGGTGCCGCATCCGATCGTGTCGCCGAGCTTGCTCCCGACCTCGGCGTCATCGTCGCCTACGGCGGCCTCGTGCGTGAGCCCCTGCTCAGCACCCCCCGCCTCGGCTGGATCAACCTGCACTTCTCGCTGCTGCCTCGCTGGCGTGGCGCCGCGCCCGTGCAGCGCGCCATCATCGCCGGCGACGAGCAGACCGGCGCCGCGGTGTTCCAGCTGGTCGCCGAGCTCGACGCGGGGGACGTCTTCGGCCAGATCACCGAGCCCATCGGCCGCCACCAGACGGCTGGCAGCCTGCTCGAGCAGCTGTCTCAGTCGGGTGCCTCGCTGCTCACGGCGGTTGTCGACCAGCTCGCCGATGGTTCCGCCGTCGCGGTCGCCCAGACCGGTGAGGTCACCCTCGCGCCCAAGCTGACGCTGCCCGACGGCGCGATCGACTTCAGCCAGCCGGGGGAGACCGTCGCCAACCTCATCCGCGGGGTGACGCCAGAGCCCGGAGCGTTCACGACGCTCGACGGCGCGCGGCTCAAGGTGCTCGACGCGCATGTCGCGCGCGATGCGCCGCGATTGCAGCCCGGCCATTTCACGCTGGAGGGCAGGCGCGTGCTGGTGGGAACCGCATCCGACCCCATCGAACTGGTGACCGTGCTGCCCGCGGGCAAGAAGGCGATGGCCGCCGCCGATTGGTGGCGTGGTCGCCCCGCCGACGCCGGGACGGTGGCCCTGTGAGCGTGCAGCCCGCGCGGCGCATCGCGCTCGACGTCATTCTCGCGGTGCGCGACAGCGACGCCTACGCCAACCTGCTGCTGCCGGTGCGACTCGAGCGCGCGAAGCTCAACACCGCGGACGCGGGACTCGCCACCGAGCTCACCTACGGCACGCTGCGCCGCCAGGGCTACTACGACGCCGTGATCGCGCTGGCCGCCGGTCGCCCGGTCGAGAAGATCGATCCCGCGATTCTCGACGTGCTGCGGCTCGCCTGCCATCAGCTGCTGTCGATGCGCGTCGCCCAGCACGCGGCCGTCGACGAGTCGGTGCAGCTGGCGAAAACGGTTGGATCCAACTCCGCCGTCGGCTTCGTCAACGGCGTTCTGCGCACCATCACCCGCACGCCCGTCGACGAGTGGCACGCGCGAGTGCTGAACGGCCTCAGCGGGGATGACGCACTGGCGGTCGACAGCTCCCACCCGCTGTGGATCGTGCGCGCCTTCAAGCAGGCCCTCGCCGCCGAGGGGCGCGAGTCGGAGCTCGGCGAGCTGCTCGACGCCGACAACGTCGCGCCGCGGGTGAGCATCACGGCGCTGCCCGGCTACTCGACTGTCGACGAGATCGATGCCTATGCGAGCCCCTTCTCGCCGATTGCGGCGACGCTCGACGGGGGAGACCCGCTGCAGCTGCCCGCGGTGCGCGAGGGGCGTGCGCGCGTGCAGGATGAGGGATCCCAGCTGGCTGCCCTTGCCCTCAGCCGAGCGCGGCCCATTCAGGCCAAGGAGCAGTGGCTCGACATGTGCGCCGGTCCCGGCGGCAAGGCCGCGCTGCTCACCGCGGAGGCACGCCAGGGTGGTGCGATCATGACCGCCAACGAGCTGGTGCCGGCCCGCGCGCAGCTGGTGCGCAACGCGCTGGCCGTGTTCGAGAACCCGCCAGAGGTGTGGGAGGAGGACGGCACCACCATCGGCGACCGTTACCCCCAGGCCTTCGACCGTATCCTGCTCGACGCGCCGTGCACCGGACTCGGCGCGCTGCGGCGACGCCCCGAGGCGCGGTGGCGCAAGGTGCCACGTGACGTGGCGCAGCTCTCCGGGTTGCAGGCGGCGCTGCTCAGCAGCGCGTTGAAGGCGCTCAAGCCCGGCGGCATCCTCGCCTATGTCACCTGCTCTCCGCATCTCGCCGAGACCAAGGTGATCGTCGAGGGCGCACTCAAGAAGTGGCCGTCGGCATCGCGTCTCGATACGCGGGCGGTGCTGGAGTCAGTGACGGTGAACCCCCTCGACCTGCCCGACAGCGAGAGCGTGCAGCTCTGGCCGCACCGCCACGGAACCGACGCCATGTTCATCCAGTTGCTCACCGTGGGACCAAAGGCCTAAGGGCGGCGCCTCGCACCCGGCATAGTTCCGGGTGAAAGGGGTGCCATGTACGAACAGCCTCTCGCGCCGATCCTCTCGTCGGTGCTGCTCTCTGCTCTGGTCGCCGCGCTGCCGGTCGTCGTGCTCTTCGTGCTGCTTGGGGTGTTCCGGATTCGGGCGGCCTACGCAGCCGCTGCGGCTCTGGCCATCGCCCTGGCCACGGCAGTTCTCGGCTGGCAGATGCCTGCGCTGCAGGCGATGAGCGCCGCTGCCGAGGGGGCCTTCTACGGGCTGTTCCCCATTCTCTGGATTCTCGTCAACGCGCTGTGGATCTACCGGCTCTCGGTGGTGACGCCCTGGTTCGCGGTTCTCGGCCGCACGATCCGCTCGATCAGCGCAGACCTGCGAGTGCTCGCGATCCTCATCGCCTTCTGCTTCGGCGCTCTGCTCGAGTCTCTCGCCGGCTTCGGTGCACCCGTCGCGATCTCCGCCGCCATGCTCATCGCCGCCGGTCTCAAGCCGCTCAAGGCCGCGATCGCCTCGCTGCTGGCGAACACCGCCCCGGTCGCCTTCGGTGCGCTTGCCGCCCCCATCGTCGCGCTCAGCGGTGTCACCGGCCTTCCCGTGCAGGATCTGTCGTCGATGGTCGGCCGCCAGACGCCTTTTCTCGCGGTGCTCGTGCCGCTGCTGCTCGTCTTCATCGTCGACGGCCGCCGCGGCGTGCGGCAGGCCTGGCCGATCGCTGTCGTCGCTGGGCTGGTCTTCGCCATCAGCCAGTTCGTCACCTCGAACTTCTTCGCCTTCGAGCTGACGGATGTCGTGGCCTCGATCGCCACCACGCTCGCGGTTCTGCTCGTGCTGCGGTTCTGGCGTCCCTCCGCCGTCGACCTTCTCGACGATGACGGCCACCCTGTCGTCATCGACGATGACAGCCGACCGCCCGCGCGCGAGATCGCCTTCGCCGTGCTGCCCTACGCGGTGATCATCGCCATCTTCTCGATCGCTCAGATTCCGATGATCAAGGTCTGGCTCGGTGAGGTCGGCACGGTCGTCTTCCCGTGGCCCTTCCTCGACATCACCGACAGCACTGGCAGCGCGATCACGGCGCAGGTCTTTCACCTCGACCATCTCAAAGCAACGGGAACACTGCTGCTGCTCTCCGGGGTGATCACCGCCGTGGTCTACCGCCTCAGCCCGAAGGCCGCGATTGCGGAGTACGGCCACACGCTGCGTCAGCTGCGCTGGACGATCCTCACGGTGTCTACCGTGCTCGCGCTCTCGTTCGTCATGAACCTCTCTGGGCAGACCGCGTCGCTCGGCTTCGCGCTGGCATCCGCCGGCGGGTTCTTCGCCGTGCTGTCGCCGATGATCGGCTGGCTCGGGGTGGCGATCACGGGGTCAGACACCGCATCCAACTCACTCTTCGGCCAGCTGCAGGTCACCGCGGCGCAGCAGACCGGCCTGCCGCCTCTGGTGATGGCTGCCTCGAACACGTCGGCGGGGGTGCTGGGCAAGATGCTGTCGCTGCAGAACCTGGCCGTGGCATCCGCCGCTGTCGGTCTCGAGGGCTCAGAGAGCACGCTGTTCCGGCGTCTCATCGGGTGGAGTCTTGCCCTGCTCGTGCTGCTGACGATCATCATCGTGCTGCAGACGACGCCCGTGCTGGGCTGGATGGTTCCCGCAGCATCCACTCGTTAGGGTTGGCAGCATGCCCGTGCGTATCAACCCCAGTATTCTTGCCGCGGACTTCGCCAACTTCGAGCGCGAGATCGCACGCATCCAGACCGCCGACCTCGTGCACGTCGACGTGATGGACAACCACTTCGTGCCGAACCTCACCTTCGGCCCGGCGACCGTCGAGCGGCTGCAGCAGCTGTCGACGATCCCGCTCGACATCCACCTGATGATCGACGACCCCGACCGCTGGGCTCCCGGCTACGCCGAGCTCGGCGCCTTCTCTGTCACCTTTCACGCAGAGGCAGCGGCCGACGCTGTCGCGCTGGCCAGAAAGCTGCGAGCGATCGGATCCCGGGCCGGCATCGCGCTCAAGCCCGGCACCGCGGTCGACCCCTACCTCGACCTCCTGCCCGAGTTCGACCAGGTGCTCGTCATGACCGTCGAGCCGGGTTTCGGCGGCCAGAGCTTCATCGAGTCGGTCATGCCCAAGCTCGAGTCACTGCGTACGGCGCGCGGCGACCTCGACGTCTGGCTGCAGGTGGACGGCGGCATCACGACAGACACGATCGGCATCGCCGCCGAGGCGGGCGCCGACACCTTCGTCGCGGGATCCAGCGTGTACCGCGGTGACCCCGCGTCGAACATCTCGGCGCTGCGCGAGGCCGCGGCGAGGCACTCGCACTAGTTCACACGGCTGTAACGCTCTGGCGCTAATCTCGCTTTCAGAGGAGCAGAGCCGCGCGCAACCGTGCGTATGACTCGACCTGAGAGACACAGGGAGAGCCATGAGCACCGTAGACAAGAGTTCCGAGGGCGTCGGAGTGCGCCAGTTCCACATCGGCGTCGCGCCGGGCGAGGTGAGCTCGGTGGCACTGCTGCCCGGCGACCCGTTCCGCGTGCCGCTCATCGCCGAGTTCCTCACCGACGTCAAAGATGTCGCCCACAACCGCGAGCACCGCACGATGACGGGCTACTACAAGGGCAAGCACATCACGGCAACGTCGACCGGCATGGGCTGCCCGTCGACCGCCATCGCGGTGGAGGAGCTCGCGCGGGTGGGCGTGACGTCCTTCATCCGTGTCGGTTCGTCCGCCGGTCTGCAGCCGGGGATCGTTCCGGGTGACCTGCTCATCAGCGAGGGATCGCTGCGCAACGACGGCACGACCGCGGCCTACGCGCACCCCGGTTTTCCAGCGGTGCCCGACCTGAAGATCGCCGTCGAACTGAAGCGGATCGCCGACGAGCTGACCGCGGGCACCGAGACGAAGGTGCACAGCGGCATCAACGCCAGCGACGACGCCTTCTACGCCGAGACCCCGGAGTGGATCGACACGCTCAACAAGCTCGGCATTCTCAACGTCGAGATGGAGAGCTCCGCGCTCTACGTCGTCGCCCGCCTCCGCGGCCTGCGGGCGGGCA
>JBIIAR010000180.1:0-5318 GCA_044239765.1 Microbacteriaceae bacterium | reverse complement strand
CGGGGCGCAGATCACCCGCCGTGTTGAGGGCGAGAACCAGCTGCTGCGCAGGCTCGAGCAGGGTGGCGATGCTGCGCACCGACGGAACGAAGCCGTCGGACAGCGCAGCCACCGCATCCGCTCGCTCGCCCTGGTTGAGCAGCAGCGTGACCTGATCGAGCTTCGCAGTGAGGGTGCTCTTCTGGCTCGCGCTCAGCGACGACGCGGAGAGCGACGCCTTGAGAGCTGCCACCTCGCTGTCGTAGCCGAAGTAGAACCAGCCGTCGGCTCCGCCCACGCCGGCGCTGCCGCCGGTGATCGTGTTGTAGCCGCCCCAGTAGTAGTCGTAGGGGCTCTGCGTCTGGCCGTTCGACACCGGCAGCGCGTAGGGGTCGGTGTTGAGGAACGCCGACTCCTCTGCGCTCAGTGTCTTCGTGCCGTAGAACAGGTCGCTGAGGTACTTGCCCTCTGGGGTCGGGCTGGCCACGCCATGTGGGTCACCGCTCGACTTGTACAGTCCGCTGTTGAACTTCACGAACGCCGACGGATCGACACCGAGGTTCGCGTAGGCGCTCTTGGCGATCTGCAGGCTCATGTTGTCGGTCACGGCCCCGTCGTTGAAGTCGTTGAGGTTGGTGTCGATGATGATCGCGCGGTCAGGCGCGAAGGTCGCGACAAGCAACGACTGGTCGAAGGGCAGCTGGCTGTAGTTGCCGTAGGAGTACGACCCTTCCTGCTGGTCGTACATGTGGCCGTAGGGCATGAAGTGGCGGAACAGCTCCGTCTCTCGCACCCGGTTGTGGCGGTAGCTGTTGCCAGGCCCCTCGGTGCCGAAGGCGAGCACGTACTCCGCGCCGGGCGCGTAGTACGGCGTGCCGACGAAGTTGTACTCCTGACCGGTGGCGTTGTAGCGCCAGTTGGCCGGGCCTGTCGCTCCGGCGCCGCCGTTGACGACCGCCTTGACCCGCTCGTCGAACAGGGCAGACACAAAGGCGATCTTGCCGTTGATCGAGAAGCCCTTGGTGACGGCCTGCGTCGGATCGATCTTCGCGTCGAGGCTGCTGTTGGCAGCCACGGCGAGCTCGAGCGCGTCGAGGTAGACCGAGACCGCCGTCGCGTTCGCGATGAGGATGCTCGAGTCGGCAGACGTGCTGTTTCTCGCGTAGGGGAACAGCGTGTAGAAGGTGCCGAAGCGGTTCGGGTTGCCCCAGGCTCCCGCGTCAGAGCGGATGTCGAATGCCCAGCTCGGGTACGCGATGTTCGCGATGCCGTTGGCGGTGTATCCGCCGCCGAAGGCCACGGCCGCCTTCTCGCCGTTCGGCACGGATGCCGGCAGCGCGACGTTGATCGTGATGTTCACCGGAACGCCGCCGGCGAAGTTCACGTTCGTGGGCACGATCTGCGCGGTGACGGTCGGATTGCCGGTGCCCGCGTAGGCGTTGGTGACGAGGTTGACCGTGTAGTCCACGCCGAGCTGCGGCTTGTAGCCGTACTCGTAGAACTGGGCGAGATCGAGAAGCTCCTTCTTGCGCTCGTCCCACTCGGCGGTCGTGGTGACCATGCCGTCCGTGCCCTTCGACGGGTCGAAGAACTTGAAGGCGTTGGGCAGTGTCTGCAGCGCGGGCAGGTCGTGCGGGTCGGGGTAGGTCGTGTCTCCCCAGCGCAGGGCCGCGAAGGCCTCGCAGACCTCGAGAACGGCGGCGTCCTTCTGGGCGCGCGTCGCATCCGCTGCGAGGGAAAGGTAGGTGTTCTTGGCGGCGACCATGCGCGCCTTCGACTCCGGTGTCCAGACAGCGCTGTTGTCACCGCTGTTCGCGGCGCCGGTGCCGCCCGGGTTGCTCTTGGAGTTCCAGAAGCGAATGTTCTCGTCCGCACGCCAGCCGCTGTAGGCGGGCAGCGCGTCGTCGGGCTTGCCCGCGAGCGTGACCACACCCCAGTCGCGGTTGCGCACCCGCTCGGAGTTCGGCAGGTTCGACGAGCCCTCGCGACCCGCGTCGGCCTGCGTCTTGCTCCAGTAGGTGAAGCTCTGGCCCTGGTCGACGATGCCGACCTCGAGTCCGACGGTCGTGCCGTTCTCGAGGGCGCGGTCGTAGGCGTCGCCCCAGCCCTCCATCTGCAGCGCGATCTCGTAGGTGTAGCCGCCGTCGACGTAGCCGGAGGACTTGAACGACTTCAGCCGGTTCGAGAAGTCCTGGTGGGCGGGGTTGAAGAAGGAGCCAAGCGAGGGGATGCCCGCGTTGTTGAACGAGGTCACACTCGTGAGCGCGGGGTTGGCCCCGAGAAAGAACACACCCTGCGTGTCGGTCTCGAGCCCCCACTGGTCGTTGAACACGTCCATGTTGACGATGAGGCCGTCGGTCGTCGGGGCGTAGGCGCCCGTGGTCCAGGTCGGCGTGCCGGTATCGCTCTTCGTGCCGTCACCCGCGACCTCGACGAGCACGTAGAGCAGAGGGCCGTCCCACAGGGTTCGCATCGTGCCGGTGGTGGTGGCTGCCGGAGCGACGTCGCTCATCGTCGCGGTGAATCTGTTGCCGATGGGGTAGCTGGTTGCTGCATCCCATGCGGCGTCCTTCACGCCGTCGACGGAGATCGGCTCGCTCGTGAAGCTGGCGTTGGCCTGCGCTCGCGGCGCGGTGATCTCGAGGCTCGCGTTGTTGCCGAGCGGGGGGTGGTAGTTCTGAATGATGTTGGTGTTGCTGACGAACTGCTTGTCACCGGGCTGGTCGTAGGGGTACCCGCCCGGGGCCGCGGCCGCCGGGCTCGCCGTCAGCAGCAGCGCCAATGGCACGGCGGCGGCGAGCGGTTTGATCAATCTGTTCACACCTGTCTCCAATTCTGGGGTCGCCGCTGCAGCCCGGATTCGGGCAGCGCGAAGCGGCGGTACTGCGGGGGATGGCACAAGGGATTGCTGCGGACTCAGCCGCTAGCCCGAGGGCTGGGGAACTTCACAAATACGCGTCATTGCGCCTCGTTCTTCGTTGTGCGGTGGCACGCCGGGAGGGAGCCGCCGCTCGCGGCACCCGCGTGCGACGGCTTCGTGAAACCGCTTTCTCGCAAAGTAGCACCGGCCGACTTTTCTTGTCAACGGGTCGCCCGGTCAATCGGCCCATCAGCGCCGTTCTTCTCGCGAGTTGGCACAAACTGTTGGTTCGCGAGGCTCTAACAGCCTGCAACCCGCAGCTTGTGCCAACTCGCGGAAGGCCTAGGCGACGAGCGCCGAGCCGCTCACCGCGAGCAGCACCACGTCGAGCAGCGCCGCGGCGATGATCAGGCGAAACAGCAGCCGCGTCGCGACTCCGCGCAGCACCAGCACCACGCAGGCGATGGCGAGAGCAACCCCGAGCAGGAGCCCAAAAAGGTGCAGCACATCGGGCGAGCCGACATAGAGCAACGCAGACGCGGCGGCGAGCGCGACTGCGATCGCGATGCCGGAGCCGCGGGCGCCCAAGCGGTGCGGCAGGCCGCGCACACCGGTGGCGGCATCCGTGTCGAGGTCGGGAAGCACGTTGGCGAAGTGGGCGGCCACGCCGAGCAGCGCGCCGGCGCCCAGCGCCCACCACGCCGCGAAGGCTGGAACGCAGAGCGTGACGAGCGCCGGCAGCAGCCCGAAGCTCACGATGTAGGGCAGCACCGATAGCGCGGTCTTCTTGAGCCATGCGTTGTAGCTCCACGCGCTGACGATGAAGATCGCGTGCGCGACGAGCGCAAGGGGGCCGAGCGGCACCGTCAGCGCCAGCGCCAGAATCGCGGTGACAAACGCGGATGCCCGCACCACCCGAACCGAGATCGCACCGGTGGCGACCGGCTTGTCGGTGCGGCCGGCGTCGATGTCGCGCCGAGCGTCGATCCAGTCGTTAGACAGGCCGACCGAGAACTGGCCGAGAAGCATCGCGAGGTCCAGCAGCGCAACGCGCCAGGGCTCGAGGCCGACCCCGACCGACAACACGACGGTAACGATCGCGACGGCAAACGACGGACCGGGATGGGTGGAGCCGAGCCAGGCGCGCGGGGTTCGCAGCATGACTACAAAGTAACGGGAGAATGGAGCCATGACCGACTTCGCGACCCTGCTGCCCGGCGAGTGGGAGGTTCGTGCGACGAACTTTCCGATGTGGCTGACCGGCAAGAAGCTCACCCCGCAGTTCGTCTACAAGGTCGCCAGCACCGACCCGCTCGTTCTCTACGACGCCGTCAACTACCGCACGCCGACGGGCAGCACCAAGTACATCGTCGGCAAGGACACGCTGGTCGGTGAGACTTCGAGTGGCGTGGCCGTGGGCTGCTCTCGCTCTTCGTCAGTCGGTGGCGCATCGTCGAGCAGCATGGCCCCGACCTGCTCGTGCTCGAGTTCGACAAGACGCTGGCTACCCCCGCGGGACGCGACGTGATCGCCCGTGCAGGTGTGGCGCGTGCGCGAATCGAGAAGGTCGCCGAAGGGCTAACTGTCCTCTGAGCCCTGAATCTCGTGGCGCACGCGGCGTAGGTCCTCGAGCAGGGAGCCGATGAGAATCCAGTGCTCCTCGTTGGGCCGCAGAATCTGCAGGGGCGCCGTTAGCAGCGGAATCTCGGCCGTCGCCGTCGACGGTTCATCTGTGCCGAGCAGGCGCACGTCGTGTGCTGCACGGCGCAGCTCCTCGACGATCTCGACGATGGCGGGGTCGGCGATGAGCGACGGCCGGTAGTTGTCGTGCACCGCGCGGGTCATGCCGAGCACGCGGGTGACGAGAATGGTCAGCCGCGCGAGCAGCATCGCGTCGCTCTCGAGCACGGTGCGATGGCGGCTGCGACGCGGGTTGAGGGTGAGGCTCTCGGCGCCGCGGGCGACGGCATCCGTAACGCTGTCACGGGTGGCGCGCAGGGTGCGGGCCTTCTCGAGCATCGAGTCGAGATCAGCGGATGCCGTGCTGACACTGAGGGCGTCCGCCAGCCTCTGCATGGCAGCCGCAAGCTCGCGGGCAAGCCGCGCGACCGCAAGGTGGGCGGGCTGCAGCAGCACCGGCGGCACAATGAGCACGTTCACCGCGAGCCCGATCGCCGCGCCGATGACCGTCTCGAGAATGCGGTCGATGGCGTACGTCACCTCGAGCTGCCCGAGACTGAGCACCAGCATCGCGCTGATCGGAATCTGGTTGGCCGACCCCGGACCCAGCTTGAGCGCCCACGAGAACACCAGCGCGAGCACGATGGCCGCGAGCACGACCCACGCGCTGCGTCCGAAGACGAACCCGATTGCGTAGGCGAGCACGACACCGAGAATCACTCCGACGCTGCGCTCGAGACCCTTGGCAATCGACTGGTTGACGCTCGGCTGCACGACCAGCAGGGCGGCGATAGCGGCG
>JBIIAR010000139.1:0-6393 GCA_044239765.1 Microbacteriaceae bacterium | reverse complement strand
GTCGAGCAGGCGCTTGACCAGCTTGAGAACGAGGATGTCGCGAAAGCCGTAGAGACGCTGCGAACCAGAGCCGGCAGCGCCGCGCATCGTCGGCTCGACGAGCTGCGTGCGGGCCCAGTAGTCGAGCTGGCGGTAGCTGATGCCGGCCGCGCGGGCAGCGATCGCCCCACGGTAGCCGGAGGTGTCATCGAGGTCGACCATTCCGTCGGTGAAGAGCAGGCCGAGGTCGTAGCGGGATTCCTCGCTACGGTTCGTCTCCATCATTGCTCTGTCCTCCACCGGCTTGCCGCCTAACCTTCAAGTTGAAGTTGACACTTAGTGTTTGTCTTCCCCAACGGTACCCACGAGACGCGTCGCTGTCTGTGACATTCGCGAAAGCGCGTCGGCGTGTCGGGCCTTCTCGACCGTACTACGAATCGAGGCGTGACAGGGCGGATCGGATCAGACTGCTGCGAACAATCTCGAGCTGCCCCGCGATCTCGCGCGCCATCTCTGCGACCCGTGCTCGACTCGAGGCATCCTTCTTGCGCGCCACGGGCATGAGCGCGCTCTCGATGAGCCCGAGCTCGCGCTCAGCGGCGGCGCGGAACCCGCGCAGGTGTCGTGGCTCGATGCCACTGCGCTGCAGCTCGACGAGTGAGCGGAGAACCGCGAGAACGTCTTCTCCGAAGTGGTCGGCGGGAAGGATCAGGGATGCCGCGATCGCGTCATCGAGCAGCATCGCGTTCGCCCCGGCCTCGCGCACCAGCTCGGTGCGGCTGAGCTTGCGCTCGGTCGACAGCATCGACGGCTGCTGCGCGGCCGCACCCGGAAGGTTCGGCTGTCGCCCGGCGTCGAGGTCGTCGAGATAGCCCTTGATGACCTTGAGCGGAAGGTAGTGGTCGCGCTGCATGGTGAGCACGAAGCGCAGGCGTTCGAGGTCAGAGGCCGAGAACTTGCGATAGCCCGACTCGGTGCGCGCGGGGGCGATGAGGCGGCTCTCTTCGAGAAAGCGCAGCTTCGACGGGCTGAGATCGGGAAACTCCGGGTTGAGCTTCGCGAGAACCTGCCCGATGGAGAGAAGCGGTACGGGGGCGTTCTCGCGGGACTGGACGGCCTGGCGGGCCACTATTTGCTGACCGCCGGCACGTCGGCGCGTGACGCGTAGAACGTCAGTCGGAACTTGCCGACCTGCACCTCTGAGCCCTCGCTGAGGGTGGCGATGTCGATGCGGTTGCTGTCGAGGTAGGTGCCGTTGAGGCTGCCGAGGTCCTTGATCTGGAACGTGGAGCCCTCACGCAGAAACTCGGAGTGGCGGCGCGAGACCGTGACGTCATCGAGAAATATGTCGGCATCCGGATGGCGGCCCACGGTGGTGACGTCGGCGTCCAGCAGAAAGCGGGCGCCTGCGTTCGGTCCGCGACGCACCACGAGAAGCGCAGATCCGGAGGGCAGCGCCGCGATTGCCTCGCGCTCCTCTGGCGACACCACGCCCTCGAGCGCAGCCAGCTGCGCGCTGAAGTCGTCGCCGAAGCTCAGGGTCGGCTTGTTGTGCGGGTCGTTGAACTCGGCCATACCTACCCCTTTCCTCACGTCCACAGTAACGGAAGCCGACGCCGTCGTCTTCCTGCTTTTTGAGGCCCAGCGCTATCGTGGGCGTATGGCCCCACTTCTCGTCGTCGCCCTCACCGCAGCGGGCGTCTGCCTCTTCACCTGGATCACCTCGCTCATCACGGGAGAGCACTCCTGGGTTGACCGGCTCTGGTCGATCGTTCCCGTCGCCTACGTCTGGATCTTTGCCGGCTTCACCGGGTTGTCCGACCCGCGCCTCGTCATCATGGCGGTGCTCGTTACTCTCTGGGGCGCGCGGCTCACATTCAACTTCGCGCGCAAAGGCGGCTACACGGGCACAGAGGACTACCGCTGGGCGATCCTGCGCGGCCGCATGAAGCGGTGGCAGTTCGAGATCTTCAACCTCTTCTTCATCGTGCTCTACCAGAACGCGATCCTCGTGCTGATCACGCTCGCAGCCTTCACCGCGTACGAGAACCAGACTCCTATCGGACCGCTGGACGCACTCGTCACCGCACTGTTCCTCGCACTGCTCGTCGGCGAGACTGTCGCCGACCAGCAGCAGTGGGTCTTCCACCGGGCGAAGGCCGCGGGAGCGACCGAGGCGCGCTTTCTGACGACCGGTCTCTGGAGATTCTCTCGGCATCCGAACTTCTTCTTCGAGCAGGCGCAGTGGTGGACTCTGTTTCTCTTCGGCGCGGTCGCCGCCGGCTCCCTGCTGCAGTGGACTGTTCTCGGGCCGCTGCTGCTGACGCTGCTCTTTGTCGGGTCGACGGTCTTCACCGAGAGCATCACGAGGTCGAAGTACCCGGAGTACGCCGACTACCAGGCCGTGACCTCGCCGATCGTGCCCTGGTTTCCCCGCGCGCCGAAATCGTCGCGCGCCCTCGCCTGATTACGGTTGACCCATGTCGTGCATCCGCTTCAACACCCCTGCCCAGCGTCGTCAGATGGCGGCCATGGCCCCCTCGATGCTCACGGTGGAGGAGGCTGCGGCGCTGCATCCCGCTCCCCCGGTGACCGCGAGCAAGATCACGCGCCTTCGACTGCTGGCGACAAGCCCGAATTCGAAGATCCGCGAGAGCGTCGCGAGCAGCTACCACGCGCCAGAGGACCTCTTCGAGACGCTGGCGAAAGACCCGGATGCAGGAGTGCGCAGCTGGATCGCGCGCAACGAGACGGTGCCCTGCGACATCCTGCGCAGCCTCGCCGACGACGAGTCGGAGGCCGTGCGGGGCTTTCTCGCCCTCAACTTCTTCGTGCCGGCCGATGTCATGGAGAAGCTTGCCGACGATGAGAGCGAGACGGTGCGCGGCCTCGTGCAGTGGAAGAGCGAGCTCGCGCTGAGCTCATGAGCGACACGGGGCGCGTCGACTCCTGGCTCTGGGCCGTTCGCGTTCTCAAGACCAGATCCGCGGCGACCGCTGCATCGAAGGCCGGCCACGTCACCGTCAACGACGAACGAGCCAAGCCCGCGCAGACCGTTCGGGTCGGAGACATCGTGCGCGTGCGTCTCGATGGTGACGAGCGAATCCTGCAGGTCGCCCGCCTCATCGCGAAGCGGGTTGGAGCGCCCGTGGCTGCGGAGTGCTACATCGACCTCACTCCCCCGAAGCCTCCCAAGGAGGAACGGGTGCTCACCGTTGTTCGCGATCGAGGCGCCGGACGCCCAACCAAACGCGACCGTCGCGTCATCGAAAAGCTCATGGGCGAGGGCCGCGAGCACTAGCAGAGCGGCATGGTAGCCGCGCGATCTGCAAATTTCCAGCCGTAAGTCAATCCTCGGGCGCTGCCGCAGCGAATGATTATTATCGACGGAAAGCACCGGAAGGAACTCCGTGGGCACCACAGCAGAGGGCCTCCTGAAGAACCGCTACGAACTGCACGAGATGATCGGGCAGGGAGGCATGGCGGCGGTTTACCGTGCCGTCGACACCGCTCTCGGCCGCGAGGTGGCCATCAAGCTCTTCGCCGCGAGCGCTGATGACATCGAGGGTGCGCGACAGGAAGACGAGGTCAACGTGCTGGCCAGCCTCAGCCACCACAGCCTCGTCACGCTCTTCGACGCGGGCGTCGATCGCAGCGACCGCAGCAATCCGCGCGTGTTTCTGGTGATGGAGCTCGTGCGAGGGGCTGACCTGCAGAAGACCCTTCACGCAGGTGGTCCGCTGAGCGGACGCAGCGTCGCGCAGATCGGGTACGACCTTGCAGAGGGTCTCGCGTACATCCACCGCCGAGGCATCATTCACCGCGATATCAAGCCGTCCAACATTCTGCTTGCCGACTACCAGGACGAGAACTCGCGCGAGCGGGCGATGCTCACCGACTTCGGCATAGCCCACCGCGGCGTGCAGCAGCAGACAGTTGGCGCGACGACGACCGGCACCGCTGCGTATCTCAGCCCCGAGCAGGTGCGGCGCGAGCCGGTCGGCGCGCCCAGCGACGTCTACTCCCTTGGACTCGTGCTCATCGAGTGCTTCACCGGAGAGCTCGCGTACCCCGGCGAGCCGGTCGACTCGGCGATGTCGCGGCTGCTCAACGACCCCGCTATCCCCGTGGAGGTCGGCGATCGCTGGCGCTCGCTGCTGCAGGCGATGACGGCGCGCGAGCCACGGGACCGCCCGCTGGCCAACGAGCTCGTGCTGGCACTGCGCGACCTGGTCATTCTCGAAACAGGACGGCATCGAACCCCCGACGCCGAGTACATTCCCCAGAACGAGGCCGACCGCCTTGACGCCGTGCGGCGCTATGCCGTGCTCGACACCCCCCGCGAGAACGCCTTCGACCGCATCACCGCCCTCGCGGCACGAGTGCTCAACACCCCGATCTCGATCGTGAGCATCGTTGACGCTGACCGCATCTGGTTCAAGTCGCACTACGGCCTCGAGCTGGAGGAGATCGAGCGCGAGAGTGGGCTCTGCGCCTCCGCGGTCTACAACGGCAAGCCGTGGATCATCGAGGATGCCCGCATGGATCCGCGCGCCCTCTCGAACTCCCTGGTCGCCGGCGAGTTCGGGCTGCAGTTCTACGCGGGAGTGCCCCTCACGACCCACGACGGCTACAACCTCGGCACCCTCTGCGTTCTCGACTTCGAGCCCCGCAAGGTCACCGAGGAAGAGATCATGACGCTCATCGACCTCGGAGCCATGGTGATGAGCGAGCTCGAGCTGCGGCTGGCGACGCTGCGCTCCCGCTCGCTTCCCTAGCTCTCGGCGGCGAGGTAGGCGTCGACCTCCGCGGCATACGCGGCTTTCTGATCCTGCGGCAGAAACGACGCCTCGAATGAGTTGTGCGCCAGCGTCGCGAACTGCTGCGGGGTGAATCCGAGCTCTGCCTTGATCGCGGCGAAGTTGTCGTCGACGTATCCACCGAAGTAGGTGGGGTCGTCGGAGGAGACGGTGACCAGGAGTCCGGCGTCCATCATGAGCGGCAGGGGGTGGTCGCGCAGCTCGGGCGGCGCCGTCTTGAGCGCGATGTTGGAGAGCGGGCACACCGTCAACGGGATGCGCTCGCGCGCGAGGCGGGCGACGAGGTCCGGGTCCTCCAGCGCGCGGTTTCCGTGGTCCACCCGCTCGACGCCCAGCAGGTCGAGGGCCTCCCAGATGTAGCTCGGGTCCGCCTCCTCGCCCGCGTGGGCGACTCGGTGCAGTCCCTCGGAGGCCGCCATCGCGTAGACATTCTCGAAGAGCGACGGCGGGTAGCCGATCTCGGTGGAGTCGAGCCCCACCCCGATGAACCGGTCGCGGTATGGCATCGCGGCGCGGAACATCTGCTCTGCCGCCTCTGTGCCGAGATCGCGCAGAAAGCACATGATCAGGTCGGCCGAGATGCCGAGCGTCTCGCGCGCCTCGGCGAGCGCGGAGCTCAGGCCGCCAAAGACCGCCTCAATGGGCACGCCGTTGCCGAGGTGCGTCTGCGGGTCGAAGAACATCTCGGCGCGACGCACCCCGCCCTGCGCGGCACGGGTGAGGTAGCCGAGAGCGAGGTCGTGGAAGTCCCGCTCGGTGCGCAGCACAGCAAGGTTGGAGTAGTGGATGTCGAGAAAGGACTGCAGGTCGCTGAAGACATAGCGCGCCGTCAGCTCTGCCGGGTCGTAGGTGGGCAGTGCGATGTCGTTGCGACGCGCCGCAGCGACGAGAAACTCCGACTGGATGGTGCCCTCGGTGTGAACGTGCAGTTCTGCGGTTGGCCAGGGCATGTGTCTCCTTCGCGATTTTCAGCCAGACTACAAGCGCCTAGGCTGAGAAAATGGCAGCTTCGCTCTCTCCCGCCCGCTCGGGCAGCGCAGAGCGACTCGCCCGCATGATTCAGCTGCAGACGGTCGCAACCAACGGCGACGAGCCCTTCGACGAGTTCGTCGCCCTGCTCGCCGCCGAATACCCGCTGGTGCACCGGCACCTCGCCCTCGAGACCGTGACGGACCGCGGCCTGCTCTACACGTGGAAGGGCGCATCGAGCGAGCGCCCTCTCGTTCTCATGGCCCACTACGACGTCGTGCCGGCAGAGGCGGCCGGGTGGAACGACGACCCCTTCAGTGGCTCGATCAGCGACGGCGTGGTCTGGGGTCGCGGTGCCCTCGACGACAAGGGTCCGTTGCTCGTGGTCATCGAGGCCGTCGAGAACCTGCTCGCCGACGGCTTCGTACCCGCGCACGACGTCTACCTCTCGTTCGGCGGCAACGAGGAGACCTACGGCAGCGCGGCGGTGGCGACTGCCGAGCTCTTCCAGCAGCGCGGCGTCATGCCCTGGCTGGTCATCGACGAGGGTGGCGCTGTCGTCGACGCTCCGCTGTCGTTTGTACCCGTGAAGTCCGCGATGGTCGGCGTTGGCGAGAAGGGCATC
>JBIIAR010000138.1:0-6421 GCA_044239765.1 Microbacteriaceae bacterium | reverse complement strand
CGGACTGCGCCGAAAGAAGTCGGTAGTCGTCGAGGCCATCGAGAACGCGGCTGAGGCCGTGGCCGACATGGTGGAGGGCAAGCCCAAGCGCGGACGCGCCAAGAAGGCCGTCGATGCGCCGAAGTCGGCCGCAGACCACGTGAACGCCGCCCCCGCGGCCGAGCCTGTTGCGCCGCCCGTCGAGGAGGCCCCGAAGCGGCCCGCCACCACCTCGCTGCTCTTCCAGGCGCCGCCGGTCATCGACCTGCCCCCGGTTCGCTCCGGTGGTCGCCCGCCGGTCGCCGACGGCGATGAGAGCGGAACAGTCCGCCGTCGCTCGCGTCGTCGCCCCGGTGAGGAGCCGCGCGACGGAGACGACGCGCCCAACACCGTCGTGCGCGTGCGCCAGCCGCGCCCGGAGCCCGTGCTCAGCAACGAGCCGACCCGCGTCAAGGGCTCCACCCGCCTCGAGGCCAAGAAGCAGCGCCGTCGCGATGGCCGCGATGCCGGCCGTCGTCGCCCCGTCATCACGGAGAGCGAGTTTCTCGCCCGCCGTGAGTCGGTCGACCGGGTGATGGTTGTTCGCTCACGCGACAACCGCATCCAGATCGCCGTTCTCGAAGACGGCGTGCTCGTCGAGCACTACGTGGCCAAGAGCTCCGACATGTCGCTCATCGGCAACGTCTACCTCGGCCGCGTGCAGAACGTGCTGCCGAGCATGGAGGCCGCCTTCGTCGACATCGGACGCGGCCGCAACGCCGTGCTCTACTCGGGCGAGGTGGACTGGGATGCCGCGGCAGCCGAGTCGAGCGAGGGCAAGAACCAGGCCCGCCGCATCGAGCTCGCGCTCAAGCCGGGCGACAAGGTGCTCGTGCAGGTCACGAAGGACCCGGTCGGCCACAAGGGCGCCCGTCTGACGTCGCAGGTGTCGCTGCCGGGTCGCTACCTCGTCTACGTGCCCAACGGCTCGATGAACGGCATCAGCCGCAAGCTGCCCGACACCGAGCGCGCGCGCCTGAAGAAGATCCTCAAGGAGGTTCTGCCCGAGAACACCGGTGTCATCGTGCGCACCGCCGCCGAGGGTGCCACCGAGGAGCAGCTGACGCTCGACGTGCAGCGCCTCACCAACCAGTGGGCAGAGATCAGCCACCTGGTCGAGACCGCGCAGGCACCCGTGCTGCTGCACAGCGAGCCCGACCTGCTGGTGAAGATCATCCGCGACGTCTTCAACGAGGACTTCCACAAGCTGGTCATCAGCGGCTCGGATGCCCAGGAGACCATCGAGGCGTACCTTCGCTCCGTCGCACCCGACCTCATCGACCGCGTGCAGACCTTCGAGGGAACGAACGACCCCTTCGACGAGTACCGCGTCAGCGAGCAGATCGAGAAGGCCCTGGACCGCAAGGTCTGGCTGCCCTCTGGTGGATCGCTCGTCATCGACCGCACCGAGGCCATGACGGTTGTCGACGTCAACACCGGCAAGTTCGTCGGCTCGGGCGGCAACCTCGAAGAGACCGTCACGAAGAACAACCTCGAGGCGGCGGAGGAGATCGTTCGCCAGCTGCGCCTGCGCGACATCGGCGGCATCATCGTCGTCGACTTCATCGACATGGTGCTCGAGTCGAACCGCGATCTCGTGCTGCGTCGCCTCGTCGAGTGCCTCTCGCGCGACCGCACCAAGCACCAGGTGGCGGAGGTGACGAGCCTCGGCCTCGTGCAGATGACCCGCAAGAAGCTGGGTCTCGGACTTCTCGAGACCTTCAGCGAGCCCTGCGAGACCTGCGCGGGCCGTGGCATCATCGTGCACCACGACCCGGTCACCCGCCACCGCGCCCCCCAGGTGCAGGCGGAGCCCGGCACCGGCCGTCGCGGCCGTGGCCGTGGCGGTGCAGCCAACGGCAACCAGCAGCCGCAGCGCCAGCAGCAGCAGGCCACCGGCGGGTCCAACGGCACCCACGCGATCACCGACGACGTGCGCAATGCGCTCGCCATGGTCGCCGCGAAGACGGTGCCGCACACGGAGCACGCCGAGCACGAGGACCCGACGCCAGCCGATGTGCCCGTCGAGATTCTCGACATCCCCGTCGTGAAGTCGTCGCGTGGCTCGCGCAAGCCGCGCACCGCCGATGTCGAGGTCATTCTCGACTCGGTGCTCGAGGCACTGCCTGAGCCGAAGCAGCCCGGCCAGGGCCGCGCGCGCACCTCGCGTCGTGCCGGCAGCGCGGGCAACGTGGTCAGCGCACCCATCAGCGAGGACTAGACAGCTCTCTCACTAGGGGCTCGGCCAGTGGCCGGGCCCCTTTTGTGTCCCATCATGACGACTCGCTTTGTCTGCGTGCGCGTGCGCTTCTAGAGTCCAGAAGACCCGCATCACAGCAACTGAAAGCGAATCCCATGTCTCTGACCCGCACGCTCATCCCGCTCGCCGCCCTCGCGGCCACAGCGATCGTCCTGACCGGATGCACCGCTCCGGCCGCCGAGTCCTCTGACGATGCCGTCTCGATCGCCCTCGTTCGCCAGCTCGGCTCTGGCGACTACTTCGAGCAGTGGCTCGCCGGAGCGCAGGCGCAGGCCGATGAGCTCGGAGTCGACCTCTCGATCTACAACGCCAACGGCGACGACGCCCAGCAGGCGCTCGACATCGAGTCGGCCATCAACGACGGCGTCGACGCCATCGCGGTTGACCACGGCTTCGCCGAGACCGTGCAGCCGGGCATCGCGTCGGCGCTCGACGCCGATATTCCGGTTGTCGCGTTCGACGTGGACGCGGGTGACGACCGCGCCATCGCCGTGACGCAGAGCGACGAGGTGCTCGCCGAGCAGGTTCTCGGGCAGCTCGTCACCGACACCGATGGCGAGGCTGATGTGATCTACGTGTACGTCGCCGGCTTCGCGCCGCTCGACAACCGCAATGTCGTCTGGGAGACGGTCAAGGGCGAGAACCCGGGTCTTAACCAGGTCGCGCAGATCGGTGTCGTCAACGACTCCACCGCCTCCGAGGTCGCCAACCAGGCCAAGGCGTCGCTGCAGGCCAACCCCGACGTGACCGCGATCTTCGCGCCATACGACGAGTTCGCCAAGGGCGCGACCCTCGCCGTGCAGGAGCTCGGCCTCGAGGACACCGTCAAGGGTCTATGGCGCCGACATCTCGACCGCTGACATCGAGGTCATCACCGCCGACGGCAGCCCGTGGGTTGCGACCGCCGCGACTGATCCGGCCAACGTCGGTGCCGTCACCATCCGCGCGGCGTACCTCGCCGCGACCGGTGCGAGCGTCGGGTCCGCGTACTCGATCCCGCCGACCCTCATCCTTCAGGCAGACCTGCTGTCGAAGGGCGTCGCCAGCATCCAGGACCTCACTGAGGCCTTTCCCGAGCTGAAGACCCCTGACGTCGCGAAGGTCGGCTGACAACCGCAAGACTGAGGTAATGGCTTCATCACTGACCGAGGGGCCGAGAGTCGCTGCGACATCCGCAGTGCTCTCGGCCCATCGGGTCGTTAAGCAGTACGGCTCGACGACGGCGCTGCGCGGCGTGGACTTCGCGGTGCAGCCCGGCGAGATCGTCGGCGTCATTGGGGCGAACGGGGCGGGCAAGTCGACGCTGATCGGCATCCTGTCTGGAGCGACACGGCCGACGACCGGCGAGGTGCGGGTCGACGGCGCCGCCGTGCATTTCAGCACCGCCGAGGATGCGGCGCGGGCCGGTATCGCCACCGTGCAGCAGGACGTCGACGCGGCCCTCGTTCCCGACCTCACCGTCGCCGAGAACCTGGTGCTCGACCAGATCGCGTCCGGAGCCCTCGGCGCTCTGCCCGGGCGCGCGCGCGTCCGCCGCGAGGCCGCGGTGGTGGCCGCCGGTCTCGACATCGACCTCGCCGCGCGGGTGTCGATGCTGCGCACGTCTGACAAGCAGCAGCTGCTGATCGCCCGGGCTCTGCACCGGGGTGCGCGCGTGCTCATCCTCGACGAGCCGACGGCAGCGCTCTCGGTTGCCGAGCAGCGCGACCTGCACCGCCGCGTGCGTGACCTCGCGGCCGCGGGTACCGCGATCGTCTACATCACCCACCACCTTGCCGAGATCTCGGCCCTCTGCTCTCGCGTCGTCGCCATTCGCGAGGGCCTTGTGGCGGGGGAGTATGACGCCCCGTTCAGCGCGGAGCAGCTGGTGAACTCGATCCTCGGCGATCTGGTGACGCCGGTGCGCGAGTCACGGGTCGCCTCCGACGAGCGCGTGCTCGAGGCGATCGGCGTGCGGGCGCGTGCCGACACCCCGCCCCTTGATGTCACCGTGCACGCGGGGGAGGTGCTCGGCATCACCGGGCTGCTGGGTTCCGGCAAGACAGAGCTGCTTCGGCAGATCGTCGGCGCCGACCGGCTGCTGGCCGGGGCGCTGCGGTTCGAGGGACGCGACTACCGGCCGCGGCATCCCCGCGACGCCGTGCGCGCCGGCATCGGCTTCGTGCCAGAGGACCGCCGCACCCAGGCCGAGTTCGGGGACTGGGATGTGGCCAAGAACGTCACGCTGCCCGACCTGCGGCGATACCGGCGCTTCGGCGTGCTGCGCGCGCGTGCAGAGGTGTCCGCGGGATCGACGGCGATCTCTCGTCTCGCCATTGTCAGCGCGGGGCCGCGGGCAGGCATCCGCTCGCTTTCCGGGGGAAACCGCCAGAAGGTCA
Organism: Microbacteriaceae bacterium; assembly: GCA_044239765.1. Classification (GTDB taxonomy): domain Bacteria; phylum Actinomycetota; class Actinomycetes; order Actinomycetales; family Microbacteriaceae; genus Conyzicola. The sequence goes on along the minus strand of JBIIAR010000138.1, from coordinate 1,765 downwards.
TCGTGGCGCGCTGGCTCGCTGCCGGATCACGCCTTCTCGTGCTCGACGAGCCTTTTCGGGGGGTCGACCTCGGGGCTCGTGCCGATATCGCCGCGCTGCTGCGCTCGGGCGACGTCGTCGCCGCGCTGGTGGCGTCGAGCGACCCGGAGGAGATCCTCGAGGTGGCGGACCGCATCCTCGTGGTGGCCGACGGTCGGATCGTCGCCGAGGTGCTGCCGCACGAGGTCGACGCGGAGAAGCTTGCGACAATGATGATTGCCGCCCCGGTCGGGGCGGAGAAAGCAGCACCATGAATACCCCCACCCTGCTGGACCGCACGCGCGACGGCGTCTACCGCTACGGCCTGCTCGTCATTCTTGTGGCGCTGATTCTCTACTTCTCGTTCACCGAGCCGGCGATTCCGACGACCCGCAACCTGCTGGTCATCCTGCAGGGCGTGGCGATCACGGCGATCGTCGCCCTCGGCGTCACCGCCTCGCTCACGGTTGCCGGCTTCGACCTCTCGGTTGGCTCGACGGTGTCGCTCACCGGGATGATGACGGCGGCAACGCAGGTCTACTGGAACCTCGGACCGGTCTGGGCGGTCGTGGTCGGCCTGTCGGTCGGCATCGTCGTCGGCCTGGTGAACGGACTGCTCATTGTCGTCGCGCGCATCCCCGACCTGCTGGCGACCCTCGGCACGATGTTCGTCTTCGCCGGCCTGTCGCTGCTCATCACCTCCGGCCAGTCGGTGTCGGCGGGCGCGACGATCAACGGCGAGCCGGCTCCGGGTCGCTTCAGCCCGGATTTTCTCTGGCTCGGTCGTGGGCAGCTCTTCGGCATCCCCTTCCCGGTTATCGTCATGGTCGTGCTCGGGGTGGTCATGAGCGTCTTCCTGTCGCGCAGTCGCACCGGCCGCATCCTCGCCGCGATCGGAGGCAACCCCGAGGCGGCGCGCCTCGCTGGCGTGCGCACTGGTCGCTACACGATCATCGCCTACGTCATCTCGGGCTTCCTTGCCTCGGTCGGCGGTGTGCTGCTCGCGGGTCGCCTCGGCCGCGGTGACGTCGGCGCGGGCGGCTCGCTGCTGCTCGAGACGGTCGCGGCGGCTCTCATCGGCTTCGCCGTGCTCGGCGCCAACCGTCCCAATGGCTTCGGCACTGTCGTCGGCGCCATCTTCGTCGGGGTGGTGCTCAACGGCCTCACCATGAAGAACGTCCCGTACTACACGCAGGACCTCATCAAGGGAGCGCTGCTCGTCGGCGCCCTCGTGCTGAGCTTCTCTGCGATCTTCCGTCGAAAGGATGCCGAATGAGCGCCCTGCTTCTCGACGTCGCCTCTGTTCCCGCCTACATCGCCTCGCAGCCGCACCTCGCCGGCCTCGTTGACACCTCCTCGTTGACGGTGGTCGAGGTCGGCGACGGCAACCTCAACCTCGTCTTCATCGCAACCGACGCCGCCGGCCGCTCGCTCGTGCTCAAGCAGTCGCTGCCCTACGTGCGCATGGTGGGGGAGTCGTGGCCGCTCAGCCAGGACCGCATCCTCGCCGAGGCCCGCGGCTTCGACGCCGCTGTGGAGTTCTCGCCCGAGTCAGTGCCTGCCTACTACGGCCTTGACGAGCCGCGCCGGGTGATCGCCATGCAAGACCTGTCTGGCTGGACGGTCTGGCGCCGCGCGCTCAACGACGGCCGCATCAGCCCCGGTGCGGCTGCCGCGATCGGCCGCTACGTCGCCCGCGTCGGCTTCGGCACCTCGGTCTTCGCGCGCGAGCCCGGTCATGTGAAGC
>JBIIAR010000137.1:0-6462 GCA_044239765.1 Microbacteriaceae bacterium | reverse complement strand
ACCGAGCGCGAGAGCCTGGCGGGCGTCGTCGCGCGCATCCGTGCCGCCGTGCCAGAGGCGCACGTTCTGATCGTCGACGACAACAGCCCGGACGGCACGGGCGCCCTCGCCGACTCCCTCGCCGACAGCCACGTGGCTGTTCTGCACCGCGCGGGCAAAGACGGCCTCGGCCGCGCCTACCTCGCGGGCTTCGCACGCGCTATCGACGGCGCCTACGACTTCGTGGCTGAGATCGATGCGGACGGCTCCCACGACCCCGCGGAGCTGCCCGCCATGCACGCACTGGCCTCAGCCGGTGCCGACCTGGTGATCGGCTCCCGGTGGATCGCCGGGGGAGCGGTGCGCAACTGGCCCTGGCTGCGCCGGGCGATCTCGCGCGCCGGCAACTGGTACTCGCGGGTCATGCTGCGGTCGCGCATCCACGACATCACCGCCGGCTTTCGCGTCTACCGCACATCCGCACTACGGGGCCTCGAGCTCGACGGCGTCTCGTCGCAGGGCTACTGCTTTCAGGTTGAGATGGCGTGGCGACTGGAGCGGTCAGGGGCGACCGTGGTCGAGCACCCCATCACCTTCGTCGAACGGGAGCAGGGCCAGTCGAAGATGCACCTCGGCATCGTGACAGAAGCCCTGCTGCGAGTCACCGGCTGGGGACTCACCGCAGGGCTTCATGAAGCGTCGATACGGGGCTAGGCGCCGATCTTGTGCTGCCCCCGACGTGCGCGGAGGTAGTCGAGGCGTTCCTGAAGAAGCTCCTCCAGCTCGGCGCGCGTGCGGCGCTCGAGCAGCATGTCCCAGTGGCTGCGAGGGATCTTCGCCTCGACCTGCTCTGAGATCACGGGCTCACCCTCGATGTCGAGCAGCACGCCCTCCTGACCGCTCTTCGGCGACTCCCAGGTGCCCGGCACCTCGGCGTCTGCGGCGAAGACGACCTCGAAGGTCGTTCCATCCGCCGTGCGGTACATACTCTTCTTTCGCGGAGAGAACTCCACACCCTCTTCGCTCTGTAAGCTCTGGGTGCCCAGCCTCATGCCGCGCAAACTGCGGTCCGCCATCGTGTGGCCTCCTTAGGTGCGATTCATTCAAAGTTATAAACCCACAGACTGGGCAAAACCTTTCAATCCCCGCCGGGGTGACCGCCATTCACAGTCAACGGTCAGCAAGGTATTCGTCGCCGAGGCCCGACGAGTTTGGTCAGCGGCGCTCGGCGAGAACCTTCATCGCAAGGTCAGCGCGGTCCGTCACCAGGCCGTCGACGCCGAGGTCGAGCAGCGCGTGCATGGTCGGCTCGTCGTTGATTGTCCACACGTGCACCTCGACACCGGCGGCATGCAGGCGGCGGATCATCGGGGGAGTGGTGATCGACAGCCGACCGTGGTTCATCGGAACCTGCACGCAGTCCACGTCACGCAGCGCGCGTCGCAGAAGCGGCGCGAGCCTGAGCTTGCCCGCTCCAAGGGCGGTCGCGAAGCGGGTCGCGCCCGCGGAAGTTGCCACACCGGGCAGCTGGCGAACCGCGGCGCGTCGGCGCACCTCGCTGAAGCTGGTGACGAGAACGCGGCCGGTCGCGTTGGCGGCGCGGATGGCGTCGACGGCCGGCTGCACCGCATCCGCCGATTTCAGGTCGATATTGAAGCGCGTCTCGGGAAAGGCGTCGAGCGCCTCAGCCAGCGAGCAGAAGCCCTGGTCGAAGCCGAGGTCGATCTTTCGCAGCTCGGCCATCGTGTAGTCGCTGACAGCGCTCTGGATGCCCGCGAGACGGGTCAGGTCAGGGTCGTGACTGATTACCGCCACGCCATCGCGGCTGCCGTGCACGTCGGTCTCGATGTAGCTCACCCCGACGCCCAGGGCTGCCGCGAATGAGAGCAGGGTGTTCTCCGGCGCTCCCTCGCTGTGCTCCGTCGCCGCGGCGAGGCCGCGATGGGCGAAGACGCGAGGAAGCCCCGGGTCGAAGTAGGTGGCAGACACTACTTGGCGGGAGGGGTGACCCTGCCGCGCATCGCGGCTTCGCCGACGCTGCCGGCGAAGCCAGCCGTGATGCCCTTGAGCGCCTCGGTGAGCTCGGTCGGGATGATCCAGAGCTTGTTGCTCTCGCCCTCGGCGATCTTCGGCAGCATCTGCAGGTACTGGTAGGCCAGCAGCTTCGAGTCGGGGTCACCCGCGTGGATCGCGCTGAACACGGTCTGAATCGCCTCGGCCTCACCGTTGGCGCGCAGCACCTGGGCCTTGGCGTCACCCTCGGCGTTGAGAATCGCGGCCTGGCGCGCGCCCTCCGCCTCGAGGATCGCGGCCTGCTTGGTGCCCTCTGCGGTGAGGATCTGCGCGCGCTTGTCACGCTCGGCGCGCATCTGCTTCTCCATCGAGTCCTGAATGGAGAGGGGCGGCTCGATCGCCTTGAGCTCGACGCGGCCGACGCGGATGCCCCACTTGCCTGTTGCCTCATCGAGCACGATGCGCAGCTGGCTGTTGATGTTGTCGCGGCTGGTCAGCGCCTCTTCGAGGTTGAGGCCACCGACGACGTTGCGAAGGGTGGTCGTGGTGAGCTGCTCGACGGCTCCGAGGTAGTTGCCGATCTCGTAGGTCGCGGCGCGGGCGTCGGTGACCTGGAAGAACACGACGGTGTCGATGGAGACAACCAGGTTGTCCTCGGTGATCACCGGCTGCGGCGGAAACGAGACGACCTGCTCACGCATGTCGAGCAGCGGCCGAAGGCGGTCGATGAACGGCACGAGCACGTTGAGACCCGGGGTGAGGGTCTTGTGGTACCGACCGAGGCGCTCGACGACGCCGGCTGTCGCCTGCGGGATGATGCGGATCGACCGGAAGAGGATCGACAGCACGAAGATGCCGACAACGATCGCCAGACCGAGCAGGAGGATGGTGCCGAAGCCGTCGTTCACAGTGCGTTCCTTTCCAGAGGAGCGACCACGGCGGTCGCCCCTTCGATGGCCACGACGACCACCTTGTCGCCGAGGGGGAGGTCCTCGGCAGAGCCGGCCGCCCTGGAGGTCCAGGTGTCGCCGTTCGAGAGCTTGACGTGGCCGGAGCCGTTGCTGAAGGCCGTCGACACTGTTCCGCGCAGTCCGATGAGCGCGTCGACGTTGCTCGGCGTCTCGTCGCCTCCCTTGCGCAGAGCGCGCAGCAGTGGAGGACGCACGGTGAACAGCAGCAGCACGGCGAGGACCGCGACGATGAGCAGCTGCACGAACCAGGGCACACCGAGAAGAGCAGAGACAACGCCGCCGATGCTGGCGACACCGAGCATCAGAAAGGTGAAGTCGAGGGTGAAGATCTCGATCACCAGAAAAATCAGGATGAGAGCGGCCCAGACCACCCACGCGATTGTGCTGATCTCCTCGACGCTCATCTTTGACTTCCTCTCGCTTGTGATTCGAAACTAGCATCATCCGGTGAACGGGAGGTGGCCCAGTTGGTAGGGTCGGTTGCTGTGAACAACCCTCTTCAGCCAGGCCAGCTCGCCGGCAAGCGCATCCTCGTCACCGGCTCCTCTCGCGGCATCGGCGCCGACACCGTCAGCTACTTCGCTGAGGCCGGAGCCAAGGTCGTCGTCAACTTTCGCAACAAGGAGGCGCGCGCCCTCAAGCTCGTCGCCGCCATCGAGGCGAAGGGCGGAACGGCCATCGCGGTCGGTGCCGACCTCACCGTGGCCAACGAGGTCGAGGCCCTGTTCGACGAGATCCAGAAGCAGTATGGCGGACTCGACGTGCTCGTCATGAACGCCTCCGGTGGCATGGAGAGCGGCATGGCTGAGGACTACGCCATGCAGCTCAACCGCGACGCGCAGACCAACCTGCTCACGGCCGCCAAGAAGGTGCTGGATGCGGGCAGCCGCGTCGTTTTCGTCACCAGCCACCAGGCCCACTTCATCAAGACCGTCGAGACCATGCCGGAGTACCTGCCCGTCGCCCTCAGCAAGCGCGCCGGCGAGGACGCCCTGCGCGACCGTATTCCCGAGCTGGCTGCCGAGGGAATCGACTTCGTCGTCGTCTCTGGCGACATGATCGAGGGCACGATCACAGCGACCCTTCTCGAGCGCGCCAACCCTGGGGCCATCGGCGCCCGCAAGGAGGCCGCTGGTCGCCTCTACAACGTCGGCGAGTTCGCCGCAGAGGTCGCCCTCGCTGCCGTCGAGCCGATTCCGGAGAACAACACGCGCTATGTCGGCGACGTGAGCGACTTCACCGGTGCCTAACCTGCACCACCATCGACTCACCTCTCGCGTTCTGCTCTTCGACCGCGAGAGCCGCATCCTGCTCTTTCTCACGACGGCGCCGGACTCGAGCGGCGTCGCCCGCTGGCTCACACCCGGCGGGGGAGTGGACGAGGGGGAGACCCATGCCGACGCGGCCGCGCGCGAGCTCCTCGAGGAGACGGGCCTCAGCGGCGTCGACCTTGGGGATCCGGTCTGGAGCCACGACTTCGACGTGCAGTGGGACAGCGCCGACCACGACACCGGCCACGCGGAGTTCTACACCGCGACGGTCGACCGATTCGAGCCCTCGCAGGCGGGATGGACCGAAGAAGAGAAGGTCGACGTGCTCGAGCACCGCTGGTGGAGCCTGAGCGAGCTGCTCGCAACCGATGAGCCCTACGAGCCAGCAGAGCTCGTCAATCTGGTGCGCCGGCAGCTGCCGTCGTGCTGAGAGGACAAAATGACTGACGACATCGCCGAGCTGGAGGCGCTCGAGAACGAGCTGACCTTTGACTCCTTCGACCTCAATGACGCCTGGCGCGTCGGCAGCGCTGCCGCTGAGATCATCCTCGAAGCGGGTTACTCGCTGGCGGTGCAGATCGTGCTCGGGGGACGCGTCGTGTTCAAGGCTGCTTTCAACGGGGTGAGCCAGGACACCGAGCCGTGGCTGACCGGCAAGGCGGCCGCCGCGCTGCTCTTCGAGTCGAGCACCTACCGCGTGAGGCTGCGCAAGAACGCCGACCCGAGCGTGATCGAGGGGCTGGACGAGGACACCTACCGCACCCACGGCGGCTCCGTGCCGATCCGGGTTCGCGGGCGTGGCATCATCGGCACCGTGACGGTTTCGGGGGAGCCCGACACGGTCGACCACGCGGTCGCCATCGGCGCGATATCCCGGGCGATGGGGCGCGGCTAGCCGGTAGGGTGTGCGGGTGAGGATCAATCGAACTTTCATCGTCGCTGTCAGCCTCGTTGCTGGAATCACGCTCTCGCAGTCGGTCGCCGCAAGTGCGAGTGCCGAAGAGGTTCCCACGGTCATCGAGTTCACCGGGGAGACGTCGCGCACCGTCGAGTACGGCCAGTACTGGTCATTCGACATGGCGGGCGACTTCGAGTTCTACAACTTCGTCTATGGCATGAGAAACTTTCAGGTTGATGCGACGGGCCTGCCCGCTGGCTACACGGTGCCGCTGACCATGTATGTCTCGGGAATCAGCTCCGCAGGGTACCTATCGGCCCCCTATGAGATCGCGCCGCTGGGAGTTGGCTCGTACAGTTTCAGCATCAGCGGCTGGTCACCGATTCCGCCAGACAAGCAGTACACCGCCCAGTCATCGACCAGTGCGCAGCTGACCATCGAGAAGGCCAAGCTCGGTATGGAGCTGCGGGTGCTCGCCGATCCAGCGAACTCCGACGGAGCGATCGTCACCGCCAAGTTCACCGGACGTTTCGTCGACGAGTACTCGTCATCGTTCTTCCCGGGCTCTGCCCTGTCGCCCGCGGGAACCTGGAAGATCACTCTGACCGACGCGAACGGCGAGGTTGCGACCGAGCGCAATGTCGAGCGTGTGGCTGGCGATGACGTTCTCGCGACCAGCTTCTACTGGGCTGATGCGGAGCCGGGGGAGCAGTACACCGCATCCGCCTCGTTCACTCCCAGCGGCGACTCGGCGAACAACTTCGCGATCGGAGCGGCACAGGACTTCGCCTACACGGCGCCAGAGTCCGCTCGCCCCGTTCCCACTTCGTCTGCGACAGCCAAGCCGGACACCAGCCTGCCCGAGGCGACCGGATTCAGCCTGCCCCTCTGGGCCCTCATTCTCGTGATCGTGCTTATCGTCGCACTGGGAGCACTCGTGACCATCTTCAGCGTTCGCCTCAGCCGACGAACGTCTGTGACCGCAGGGGAGGTGCAGTCGTGATCCGGGCTCGCCTCACGCGGCGGGTTGCCGCGGTCGCCGCCACCATTCTCGGTGCTGCCGTGCTGCTGATGCCGGCGTCGGCATCCGCGGGTGTGGTGACCAGCATTCAGTTCGAGACGTCCGGTCCAGTCACCGTTGACTTCGGCGACCCCTGGCAGCTGACCCTCAGCGTGACCTCGCAGTACGAGGAGGGACCGACGCTGCGGCTGCTTCCCGCCGACGGAACCGTGGATGTCTACTTCTCAGGCATCGGGGGAGCCTTCGCGAGCGGCCTGGCGATCCAGCCCGACGGTCTCGTCTACGTCTCCCAGCCTGACTCAGCCCCCT
>JBIIAR010000136.1:0-6466 GCA_044239765.1 Microbacteriaceae bacterium | reverse complement strand
AGCGCCATGCGCGGGTGCCGCTCAAAGCGCTGCTCGTGGCGCGAGAGAAAGTCCCAGTAGAGCGTTGTGAACGGGCAGGCATCGGGGCCGACCCTGATATCGGGGCTGAAGCGGCACGAACCGCAGTGGTTGCTCATGCGGTCGATGTACTTGCCGGTGGCGACGTAGGGCTTGCTCGCCATGAAGCCGCCGTCGGCGAACTGGCTCATTCCGATGACGTTGGGCAGCTCGACCCACTCGACCGCATCGACGTAGACAGCGAGGTACCACTCGTGGATCTGCCGGGGCTCCACGCCGAGCAGCTGCGCATAGAGGCCGGTGACCATGAGCCGCTGGATGTGGTGCGCGTAGCCGCGATCGAGGGTCTGGCCGATCGCATCCCGCAGGCATTCCATCTCGGTGTCGCCGGTCCAGTACCACTCGGGCAGCGGCTCCCTCGCGTCGAGAGCGTTGCTCGACGCGTAGTCGGGCATGCGCAGCCAGTAGATGCCGCGCACGTACTCGCGCCACCCCATCACCTGGCGGATATAGCCCTCCGCGGCAGCGATCGGCACCCGACCGGCCCGCCACTCCGCCTCGACCCGCGCGATGACCTCTCGGGGGTTGAGCAGTTTGAGGTTGAGGGCCGCACTGATCAGGGAGTGGTACAGCCAGGGCTCCGCCGTCCACATGGCGTCCTGCCAGTGGCCGAACTCGGGTAGGCGCTCCTCGACGAAGCGATCGAGGGCGAGCAAGGCATCGTCTCGGGTCACCGCCCACCAGAAGCGGTCGAGAGACCCGGGATGCCCGGCGAAGCGCTCGGAGACGAGAGCGATCACCTCGCCGGTGATCGCATCCGGTGAGAAGAGCGCCGGAGCGGGCACCAGCCCCGGTCCGTCAGCGCCAAAGCTGCCGCGATTCTCCTTGTCGAAGTTCCACGCCCCACCGGCAGGCTTGTCTCCCTGCATGAGCACCCCGTGTCGACGGCGCTGCGCGCGATAGAACGTCTCCATGAGCATGCCGCGCTGAGCCGACGCGTGCTCGGCGAACTCGGCGGTGGAGCAGAGAAAGTGGCGGTCGGGTCGCTCGTCGAGGCCCACACCCGTGGCCGCGATTGCGGCGTGCAGTGCCTCGCGCAGCGACCATTCTCCCGGTTCAACGAGCACCACCTCCGTCGGCCGGTGGCGCTCGATGGCGGCCGTCAGCTCGTCGCCGAGGCTGTGCGCGCTGACATCGAGCGCGCGGTAGTCGACGGTAAGTCCCTCCTCACGCAGCACTGCGGCGAAATGACGCATCGCCGAGAGAAACATCACGATGCGGGGCTTGGAGACCCACACCTTCGTCGACTCGTTGGCGACCTCGGCCATGAATACGACATCCGTGCTGCTGTCGAAGCCGTCGAAGGCTGCCGACTGCCGATCGAGCTGGTCGCCGAGCACGACCACGAGTCTCATGACGGCGCGCTCGAGCGTCGGCGGCGGCAGGCGTCACTGCAGTACCGCACCTCGTCCCAGTTCTTCGCCCACGCCTTGCGCCAGGTCATGGTGCGTCCGCAGACCGCGCAGGGCTTGCTGGGCAGGCTGGCCTTGTTGCCCTTGAAGTCTCGGCGGCTGTCGCTCACGGCTTAGAGCGTGAAGTTGAAGACGCCGGTGTCGAACTCGTTGTAGGCCTCGTAGTCGAGCAGCTCGTAGAGGCGCGCGCGGGTCTGCATGTTTTGCACCTGGCCATTGAGTGATCCGGTCGCCACGAGGTCGTCAAGCCCGCGTTCCACGGCGCCCATCGCCAGACGCAGCGTTGACACCGGGTAGATGACGATGTTCATTCCCACGTCAGCGAGCTGCTGGTTCGTGAAGAGCTCGCTCTTGCCGAACTCGGTCATGTTGGCCAGCAGCGGCACGTCGACGGCCTTGCGCACGGCCTCGAACTCCGAGAGATCCTTCATCGCCTCGGGAAAGATCGCGTCGGCTCCGGCGTCGACCAGCTGCTTCGCGCGGGTGATCGCGGCATCCAGTCCGTCAATGGCGCGGATGTCGGTGCGAGCCATGATGAGCAGGTTCGGGTCACGCCGCGCGCTCACGGCCGCCTTGATGCGCTTGATCGCGGTGTCGCTGTCGACCACGGCTTTGCCGTCGAGATGGCCGCAGCGCTTGGGGTTGACCTGGTCTTCGATGTGCAGGCCGGCGACTCCCGCGTCCTCCAGGGTCTGCACGGTGCGGGCGACGTTCATCGGCTCGCCGAAGCCGGTGTCTGCGTCGACGATCGCCGGCAGGTTGGTCATGCGGGCGATCTGCTGCGAGCGGCCGGCGACCTCGCTGAGCGTGGTGAGTCCGATGTCGGGCAGGCCGAGGTCGGCGGCGAGCACGGCCCCCGAGATGTAGACGCCCTCGAAGCCCTTTTCCTCGATGAGGCGAGTGCTCAGCGGGTTGAAGGCGCCGGGAAAGCGCTGCAGCTCGCCGGTCGCGAGTGCGGCGCGCAGGTTCGCGCGCTTCTGGGCGGGGGTGGTCTCGGAGTAGAGCATGGGTTTCATGGTAGTTCCGTCACCTCCCGAACGCCCGCTGGGTGGTCTCTGGGAGAACCCTCCGTTTGCCCACCCTCACGCGCAGCGCGACGAACCATGGAACATGACTGAGATCAACAGCATCAACCTGCATGTCGAGGACACCGGCGGAACTGGTCGACCGGTCGTGCTTATTCACGGCTGGCCTCTCAGTGGCGAGAGCTGGAAGCACCAGGTGCCCGCGCTCACGGGCGCTGGCTACCGCGTCATCACCTACGACCGCCGCGGCTTCGGCCGCAGCGACAAGCCGCTCACCGGGTACGGGTACGACAGCCTCGCGTCCGACCTGCACGGAGTGCTTGAAGCGCTCGACCTCACCGACGTGACGCTCGTCGGCTTCTCGATGGGTGGCGGCGAGGTTGCCCGCTACTTCGGCGAGTACGGAGCCGAGCGCATTCACAGTGCGGTGTTCGCATCCGCCATTCCGCCTTTTCTTCTGCACCTGCCGAACAACCCCGACGGTCCCCTGACGGCGGCCGCGGCCGCGTCGATGGCCGCCGGCCTGACGGCCAACCAGGAGAAGTTCTACGACGGCTTCACCACCGACTTCTTCTCGGCGAATGGCGAGCTCGTGGTGCCAGAGCAGGAGCGTCAGGCGGCCATCGCCCTCGCCCTGCAATCGTCGAAGGTCGCCGCCCTCGAGGCAATGACCGCGTTCGGCACCACCGACTTTCGCGAAGACCTTCCCAAGGTCACCGTGCCGACACTCGTGATCCACGGGGATGCTGACGCCATTGTGCCGCTGGAAGGCTCGGGAGCGCGCACCCACGCCGCGATCGCCGGCTCGCAGCTCCACGTCATCAAGGGCGGCCCGCACGGCGTCAACGTCAGTCATGCAGACGAGTTCAACCGTGCCGTTATCGACTTCCTCGCGAGGTAGCAGACTCGGGCCGCGGTGGCATGACCTCCAAACGCCGCGGCCCGATTTACCCCCGGGGGAGAGCAGTCTGCGGCCGAGCGGCGGGCCCGCTGGCAGGCAGGACTCACCAGCGGCACCTAGGGTGCACAGTATGAGCCAACCCAATTCGGCCCCGAGCCTGCTGCGCCTCGGCGTCATGGCAACCTCCCGCAAGGCAGACGAGCGGCGTGTACCGCTTCACCCCGCGCACCTCGAGCGCATCGACGAAGACCTGCGTGCGCGCATGATCCTCGAGCGCGGCTACGGCCTGCGCTTCGGCATCGCCGACGCAGAGCTCTCTCCTCTGGTCGGGGCGATGCTCAGCCGCGAGGAGACCATGGCGCAGGCCGATGTCGTGCTGCTGCCGAAGCCGCAGGCGAGCGACCTCGCCGAGCTGCGCGACGGGCAGGTGCTGTGGGGGTGGCCGCATTGCGTGCAAGACAGGGAGATCACCCAGCTCGCCGTCGACAAGAGCCTCACCCTCATCGCGTGGGAGGCCATGAACCACTGGCAGTCCGACGGCGGCTTCGGGCTGCACGTCTTTCACAAGAACAACGAGCTCGCGGGCTACTGCTCGGTGCTCCACGCGCTGCAGCTGTGCGGGTCGACGGGCGACTACGGACGCCGCCTGACGGCGGTCGTGATTGGATTCGGGGCGACCGCGCGCGGTGCGGTGACGGCGCTCAATGCCCACGGCATCCACGATGTTCGCGTTCTGACCAATCGCGAGATCGCGGCGGTGAGTGCGCCCATTCCCTCGGTCGATATCACCCAGTTCTCTGACGGCACGGTCAACACCGACGACGGACCGGTGCTGCTCGCCCCATACCTCGCCCAGAACGACATCGTCGTCAACTGCACGCTGCAGGATCCGAACGCTCCCCTCACCTACCTTCGCCTCGACGACCTCGACGCCTTTCGCCCCGGCAGCCTCATCGTCGACGTCTCGGTCGATACGGGCATGGGCTTCGACTGGGCCCGGGCGACCTCGTTCGCCGACCCGATGTTCACGGTCGGTGCGACCACCAACTACTACGCAGTCGACCACAGCCCGTCACTGCTGTGGAACTCCACCAGCTGGGAGATCAGCGAGGCGCTCATGCCCTTTCTGCGCACAGTGATGGAGGGGCCGGCGTCGTGGGCCGAGTCCGACACGATCACGCGCGCGATCGAGATCGAGGACGGCCGCATTCGCAACGACGCGATCCTCACGTTTCAGGGGCGGTCGAGCGAGTACCCGTACCTGCCTGCCGGCTAGTCGTCGAACACGTTCCAGCAGATCGCACTGCGGAGGCGCTGGTCGTCGAGAACGAGCTCCCGAACCTCATCGGGCAGCTGGGCGCGCTGCCAGTCACGTTCGGCTATCTGCGTCTGCCTCGTGTCGCCAACGGCACGGATGGCGTAGGCCGCTGCGCCCAGATCGTGCGCGGCAACATGGGCCACCGCAACCGCCTGCCCCGCGGCGAGCGCGGCGAACCGGGCCGGGTCGCTGAGGTTCTTGCCCGCCGCGTTGGCGATGAACGCCGTCTGGTGCGCGACCTTCATCGGCACCTCGCCGCGAATCCATGCCCGACCAACCTCGATCGCGTCGCGCGGGCGAGTGTCGTGGGGCGCCTCCGCCTCGAAGAGCGGCAGCACGTGCTCGGCGCACACCGCCGCCCACTCGGCGAGCAGGTGATGGTGCTCGTCGGTCAGACCGCCGCCGCGACGCACCGTGATCAGTCGCGGGTCACGAACGGTCGGCAGGATCGGCATGCCCCCATTGTCGCCCTGTCTAGCATTGACCCATGGAAGACAACACGCATCCAGAGAGCATCGCCGCCCAGGCCCTCGGCTGGATCGATGAGACCACTCGGGCGATCAACCCGCCGATCCACGTGTCGAGCACCTTCCTGCGCGACGAGGACAACCAGTACCGCTCCGGCCGCGTCTACATGCGCGACCAGAACCCGGCCTTCGACCAGGCCGAGGCGGTCATCACTGCGCTTGAGGGCGGACACCAGACGCTGCTCTTCGCGAGCGGCATGGCCGCGGCGACCGCGGTGTTCCAAGGCCTGAAGCCCGGTGACCACGTGCTCGCGCCGAAGGTCATGTACTGGAGCCTGCGCAACTGGCTGATGGGCTTCGCCACCGCCTGGGGGCTCGACGTCGAGCTCATCGACATGACCTCTGTTGACGATGTCGCTGCCGCCCTGCGCCCCGGTCAGACGAAGCTCGTCTGGGTCGAGACCCCGGCCAACCCGCTGTGGACCATCACCGACATCCAGGCGACGGCCGACCTCGCCCACGCCGCGGGCGCGCTGCTCGCCGTCGACTCGACCGGCGCGACCCCGGTACTGACCAAGCCGCTCGACTTCGGCGCCGACATCGTCATGCACTCGGCGACCAAGTACCTCAACGGCCACTCCGACCTCACCGCCGGCTCGCTGACCACGCGCGCCGACAACGAGCACTGGCAGCGGGTTCGTGCCGTGCGCGCGCAGGGTGGCGCGACGCTCGGCAGCTTCGAGTCCTACCTGCTCGTGCGGGGGCTGCGCACGCTCTACCTGCGGGTGCGCGCTGCCAGCGAGTCTGCGCTGGCCATCGCCGAGCACTTCAACGGGCATCCCCTCGTAGCCGAGGTGCTGTATCCGGGACTGGTGAGCAGCCGCGGCCACGACATTGCGTTCCGTCAGATGACGGGCGGATTCGGCGGGATGCTGTCGATCCGCACCGCGGGGGGCGAGGCGGCCGCCATCGCCACCGCCGCATCCGTTCGCTTGTGGAAGCGCGCCACCTCTCTCGGAGGAGTCGAGAGCCTCATCGAGCACCGTGCCAGTGTCGAAGGCGCCGGCTCGCCGGTGCCACTCGACCTGCTGCGGCTCTCGGTCGGCATCGAGCACGTGGATGACCTCATTGCCGATCTGGAGCAGGCACTCGAGACGGCGCATGGATCTTGAGGTCACGCCCGACCTGACGATCCCTGCGGCCGACCTGCAGTGGAGGTTCTCGCGATCCTCCGGCCCTGGCGGACAGCACGTCAACACCTCAGA
>JBIIAR010000135.1:0-6475 GCA_044239765.1 Microbacteriaceae bacterium | reverse complement strand
CCTCTCGACAGAACTATACCCCCAGGGGTATTATTGAGTTCATGAGAACGATCATCATCGGTGGTGTCGCCGGCGGCATGTCCGCCGCGACCCGTTTGCGGCGGCTGGACGAGCAAAGGGACATTGTTGTGTTTGAGCGGGGCTCGTACGTGTCCTTCGCGAACTGTGGGCTGCCGTATCACGTCGGCGGCGTCATCAAAGAGCGGTCTTCGCTGCTGTTACAGACCCCGGAGTCGCTGGCTGCCCGGTTCAGGCTGGATGTCCGCGTGCGTCACGAGGTTGTCGAGATCGATTCCGCGGATAAAAGTGTCCTCGTGAGAGACCTGGAGGGTGGTATCGAGCACCGATTGCCGTACGACACGTTGGTTCTGGCTGGCGGATCCACTGCGCAGGTCGGCCCGACCGCGGGAGTGATTCCGTCGCACACGCTTCGCAGCGTGGATGATGTCGATCATGTCCTCGACGTCTTGGGCCACCTCGACGCTCAGGCGCGGGTCACGGTGATCGGTGCCGGATACATCGGCCTCGAAGCGGTCGAGAACCTTCTCGCGAGAGGCGCGGACGTCACCCTGATCCAGCGCGGCACGCAAGTGTTGTCACCCCTGGACCCGGAGATGGCGGTCCCCGTGGAAAAGGTCCTACGCGATGCGGGCGTTAGCGTGCGCTTTGGCGTCATTGTGTCCGGTGCCCGACAGGGCGTTGTCGTTCTGTCCGACGGAAGCGAGATCCCCACGGACTTGGTGATCGAGGCAAGCGGCGTCCACCCGGAAACGACCCTCGCGAAGAATGCGGGGCTCGCTCTCGGGCCGACCGGTGGGATCGCCGTGGACGAGGATCAGCGCACGAGCGATGACTCGATCTTCGCCGTCGGTGACGGCGTCGAGAAGATCGACGCTGTCGATGGTGGGGCTGTGCTGTTGACGATGGCAGGGCTTGCCAACAGGCACGGTCGCACGGTCGCCGATGTCATTGCCGGTATCGAAGACACCCGCGCCGCTCCTGCATTCGGAACCGGGATCGTCGGAGTCCTCGGCTTGACCGTCGCAACGGTGGGCTGGAGTGAGAAGCGACTCCGGAAAGCAGGTCGGGCGCACACGGTCATTCACACTCACCCGTTCTCGCACGCCGGCTACTACCCGGGTGCCGAGCAGATGGCGTTCAAGCTCCTCGTCGACCCGGCCAATGACCGGATTCTCGGTGCCCAGATCGTGGGCCGTGACGGCGTCGACAAGCGGATCGACGTCCTCGCGACCGCGATGGCCGGAGGCATTTCTGCCTCGGGGCTGGCCCGTTTGGAACTCGCCTACGCGCCTCAGTACGGGTCAGCGAAAGACCCCATCAATCTCGCTGGGTACGTGGCCGACAACATCCGTACCGGTGCGACCCGCACCATTCAATGGCACCAGCTCGACACCGCCCTAAATGACGGAGCGACCCTGATTGATGTCCGCAATCCGGCGGAGTTCGCGGCCGGGTCCATCCCGGGCGCCGTCAACGTCCCCTTGGACACTCTCCGGGAACGGCACGGCGAATTCCCCACAGGCTCGATCGTGGTTCACTGCCAGGTCGGACAGCGAGGCCACACCGCAGCGCGGCTCCTCACCCAACTCGGCCACGACGCCACGAACCTCGACGGCGGCTACCTCACCTGGACCGCCGGCACCACCTCTTACTCGATGAAGGAAGCAGTATGAATCAGATCGCCGTCGACGCCCTTGCAGCCCTCGACCACCCCACCCTCATCGACGTTCGCGAACCGGACGAGTACGCCACCGGGCACGCTCCCGGCGCCGTGAACCTGCCCCTATCCGAACTCCCAGCCCGCATCGCGGAGGTCCCCGCCGGTACGCCCGTGCATATCATCTGCCAGGCCGGCGGCCGGAGCGCTCGCGCCACCGAGCTCCTCACGGGCAACGGTGTCGACGCCATCAACGTCGCCGGCGGAACCAACGCCTGGATCCAGCAGGGACACCCTCTCGAAACCCCAAGCGCATGAACGCCTCGGCAGAAAACGTCGAGGGTCGCCTCCATGACGCCGACGCGGTACGGAAAGTGGCCAACCGCCTCAAACGCGCCCAGGGTCAGCTCGCCGCCGTCATCACCGCCGTCGAAACCGGTGGCGACTGCCGCGACGTCGTCACCCAACTCGCCGCCGTCTCCAGCGCGCTCGACCGGGCCGGGTTCGCCATCGTCTCCACCGCGCTTCGCCAATGCATCACCGACGAAGACACCTCATCCGATGAAACACCGGGCAGAGGAAAACTGACTGTGGATGAACTCGAGAAACTCTTCCTCACCCTCGCCTAGAACCGCCCTAACACCCCGACCACCTGAACCGCTTCCCATCCATTCCGAGACTGAACCCTTCAGATCCGGCCTCGAGGAAGTTGCTCGCCGTCGCGGTGACCGTAGACGCGACCGCGTGAGAAATGTGTACCACCGTCGGCCATTTATCCCCGCGAAAAATCGGCCGCGAACCGATGCGACTCACAAGATAGGACTGGCGGGACTAGGGGCGCACTTCGTTTTGGAAACGTGTCTCGCCACAAGGTGTCCCCGAAGGGCGAGAGCCCTAAGCACTACATCCTCGTAGAGCTCAGCCATGACATCTTGCGCATGAACTCTGTAGGCAACGTGGCGTACCCCCGGCGTACCCCCAGCCTGATAGCTGAGGCACCATGTGCACGGAATGCAACGGTAGAAACCGATGAAAATGGGCCAGGCCGCTATCGGCTGGGACCGCGCTGGCCTTTACACCGTGGATGTCATCGGTTCGAGCCCGGTAGGGCCCACACATGTCTCGATTGGTATGACCGCATACGCTGTGACCATCTCCGAGCGAAGGGCCAGCTGTGACCTCCACCACCTCTCCAGATGTTCCTGAGCCCGGCACGCCGGCGATCCCTGAGCTCGAGTTCGACCAGAATGTCGCCCCGCGCCCCGAGGAGGAGATCGCCGATGTCGCTCGCGCGGTGCCTGATGTCGAGGACCACGGGAAGCACAGTTCGTAGCGCCTCGCTAGGCTGAGGATGTGAGCACAACTCGACAAATCCGAGCCTGGCTGATCTTCTTCATCGTGGCGCTGGTGGTGAGCGGACTCACCGCCTTCCCTCTCGAGACCGAGCTTCGCTTCGGCTCCGACGTGCTGCACTGGCTCGGCTTCGTGCCTGCCGAGTTCACCGAGTGGGTTGACCGTGTGCGTGACGGCCTCATCGCGACCAACGACGCCTACCCGTTTCTCTCCTACGGCACGGACTGGCTGGCCTTCGCCCACCTCGTGATCGCCGTCGCCTTCATCGGGCCGCTGCGCGATCCGATCCGCAATATCTGGATCATCCAGTTCGGCATGATCGCGTGCGTCGGGGTGATCCCACTCGCTCTCATCGCCGGCACCATCCGCGGCCTTCCGCTCGGCTGGCAGCTGATTGACATCTCTTTCGGCGTCTTCGGCATCATTCCGCTGTTCATCGTCTACCGCCTCGTTCGGCGGCTAGAGCGCGAGACTGTACGCGAAAGCGCCGAGGGTGCAAGGCCTAGAAGCTGAGAAGCGCTCGGCGTAGTTTGAGGCCATGAAGACCATTCACTACGCCGGGGACTCCGTTCTGATGAACGACGAGCTCGCGGATGCGGTTGTCGAGTACGCCGCCGCGCTCGCGCGCATGGGAAGCTCCGCCGAGCTCACCGTGCCGGTGGTACTTCAGGACGGCTCCGTGCTCACGGCCAGTCTCTTGCTGGGGCCGGCAAGCCAGCTCATCGCCACCCCGACGCCCGAGGCCAAGGAGGCCGCAGCCGACCCGGAGCTTCTGGCCGCGATCACCCGCGACACGGCGCTGCTCGGTTCGGTCACAGCCGAGCCCATCGAGTCCCCGATCGTGCAGGGCATCGATGAGCTCGGCCTCGAATAGCCGCTAGGGCAGCGTCACCGTTGCGCTGACCTTCGCAGCGTTTCCGCCGAAGTCAACGACCCAGAGCTCGATATACAAAACAGTGCCGCTCGGCAGCTGCGGAAACTCGTACTGCAGGCTCGGCAGATCGGCGTAGAGGCCACTATCGGAGGTCGCGATCCACGTCTCGGTTCCGTCGGCGTCGACCTGCAGCACCTGCGGCACGATGACGCCCGCGGGGTCGGCAGTGAGCTCGCCATAGGTCGCGAGCTCGGTGTCGTAGGAGTAGTACGTCTCGCTGAGCACGTTCCACTCGTCATCGAGGGTGATCGACAGCAGCACGTCGTCGAAGGTGGCCTCGTCGGCACCGGGAGCGTAGTAGGCCATCGGAACGTCGAAGGTGGT
Source organism: Microbacteriaceae bacterium (assembly GCA_044239765.1). Classification (GTDB taxonomy): domain Bacteria; phylum Actinomycetota; class Actinomycetes; order Actinomycetales; family Microbacteriaceae; genus Conyzicola. The sequence goes on along the minus strand of JBIIAR010000135.1, from coordinate 2,186 downwards.
GACATCGCCGGCGTAGGTCAGCTCGAGGTAGGCGCCGACCGTGTCCTCGCCGTCGGTGATCTGCATCGTCGCCAGGTCGAAGTATCCCTCGGCGTTGCCGTCATCGTCGATCGAGGCCTGCTCCTTGCCGAGGTAGGTGATCGATCCGTCGCCGTTCACCGTTCCGTAGCGAATGTACGTCTCCGCGACGTTCGCGGAGGGAACCCCGAAACTGCCGCGGATGACCAGGCCGTCGTCTTCGAACGACAGTTCGGCGTCACCCGACGACTCGGGCTTGTCGCCGCTGGGAATGGACTCGCCCGCGCCGTAGTAGGCGGTGAGAAAGGCGCCCCAGTTGCCGTCGGTCGTGATCTCGTCGTAGTCCTGCACGTAGTACTCGGGCTGTGGCGGAAAGTAGATCGAGAGACCGGTGGCGCCCTGCGTCGCCTGGCCATCGACCTTGTCGACGATGGCGTCGTTGATGGCGCGCACGAGCGTGTCGGCCTCGTCAGAGACGTCGAGCGCGTCGACACCGATCTCTGAAGCGAGGATGCCGAGGTCGGTCATGAAGCTGTCGCTGTCAGGATCCGGGCTCTTTCCAAACCCGAGGGTCTGGGCCAGCGTCTTGCCGACCACCGGAGCGACGCCGTCGACCCGCGCCACCAGCTGCTCGCTGAACGCGCCGAGTGCCGCGTCGATTGCCGGCATCTGCGTCAGGTCGGTGAGCGACAGCGTGATCTCTGACTGGTCCTCCCACTCGATGGCCTGCGCCTCGTAGCCGGCGATGATCGCCGAGCCGAGCTCGTCGACCGTGGCGCCGCCGTTCTCACCGACCACCGCGAAGGAGCCGTAGTCCCAGCCGTGGCCGGGCTCCAGCTCCTGCGAGGCGAGCAGACGGTCGGCGAGGGGAGCGAGGGTCGAGGCGACCTCGTAGGTGGCCATCAGGCAGGCGTCGAATCCGAGCAGATCGAGCTTGTCGATGCCCGCTGACTCAATGCCAGAGGCGATGGCCTCGTTGAGCTCCCAGAGCTCGAGGGAGTCTTGCTCGCTCGACTCGTCGCCGCCGACGCCGGGCCACGAGGCCCCGTGGTCAGAGATGACGAGCGCGTAGTGATCCGCGGGGTAGTCGCTGATGCCGCGGCTGATGAAGTCCGCCAGCACCTGGGGGTCACCGGTGTTGATGTCGCCCATGTCCTCCAGCACCGTCGCGCCGCCATCGGTGACCTCGAGCAGCTTGCCGCCGTCCCAGCCGTCGAGGCCAAGCACGTCGTCTGATCCGTAGTCGGTCGAGCGGTCGACGAGGGCAACGAGGTTGAGGTCGTCGTAGCCGCCCGAGGTGCCGAGCTCGTCGAGGTCTTCCATCATGTACGGCTCGAGGTCCGTGTCAGCGATGGAGTAGGTGAGGATCGTCCAGCTGCCGGATTCAGCAGCGGGGGAGTCGGTGGCGCTGCAGGCGCCGAGCGTGAGGACGACCGCGGTGGCGGCCAGTCCGGCGATGAGCTTGTTCACAGGAGGGACTGGCCGCGCGCGACTAGCTGATGCCGACGAAGGGGATCGTCAGCATTGCGATGATCGCCACCGCCGAGAGCACCACGCCGGTGCCGACGAGCACGTACTGGGTGCGGCGCTGCTTGACCAGTGCTGCAACACCGAGCAGGAACAGCGCGATGGCCATGAGCACGGTGTAGAGGGTGAGCAGGTCTCCCTGAGCGCCTTCGGCGTCTGCCTTCAGCTTGGTGGCGGCTGCCTCTTCACTCTTCTCGGCGTAGGGGGAGAAGAGGATGCTCTGGTACTCCTCGTCGTCGAGCGGGGAGTAGAAGAACTCCGGGTCGGCCTCGGTCTGGGCAGCGGCGCGCTCGATCGCCCCGGCGAAGTCCTCGGAGACACCCTGGAAGAAGAGCTGGTCGTACTGCTCCTGGGCAACGGCGTCGCCCTGGTCAATGGCGACCTGCAGCACGCTGAGGTCGTTGAAGATCTGGGTGTCCTGCATGAACTGCTGGTTGCCCTCGAGGTAGAGCGACTCCGCCTCGGTTGACTGGGCGATGGCGAGGTTGTTCGAGTCGTCGCTGAGGCCGCCGTAGAGGGCGCCCTGGAACGAGGCGTAGGCGGTCGCGATCGACACGAGGCCGAGCAGGATGGCGATGACCAGCTCGAGGTTGTCGGTGAGTGTGCTGAGGCTGAAGCGCTTGGCTTCGGTGGGGGTTGCA
>JBIIAR010000134.1:0-6534 GCA_044239765.1 Microbacteriaceae bacterium | reverse complement strand
ATCGTGACGGCCCTCGGCCCCACCATCGGAGTGATCTTCGCGGTCGGGCTGCTCGCATCCGGTCTCGCGTCGACGAGTGTCGGCACCTACGCCGGATCCGCGATCATGGGCGGGCTGCTCAAACTGCGCATCCCGCTGCTGGTACGTCGCGTCGTGACACTGGTGCCCGCGCTCGCCGTGCTCGCCGCCGGGGTCGACCCGACGACCGCACTGGTGCTCAGCCAGGTGGTGCTGAGCTTCGGCATTCCCTTCGCCCTCATTCCGCTGGTCGCGCTCGCCAGCTCGAGAAAGCTCATGGGGGAGTTCGCGAACCGGCCGTGGCTCAAGTGGTCGGGCTGGGTGAGCACCGCGGCCATCGTCGTTATCAACGTGCTCTTGATCGCCCTCGTTATTGTGGGGTCGTGATGAGCTACCCCACCGCAATCGAGGACTACGTCAAGGTCATCTACGCGCACACCGAGTGGCAGAGCGAGCCGATCACGACGAGTGCACTCGCGGCTCGTCTCGGGCTCGCCGCGTCGTCGGTGACCGAGATGGTGAAGAAGCTCGTGGTGCAGGGCCTCGCCGAGCACGAGCGCTACGGCAACGTCACCCTCACCCGCGAGGGCACGGCGCTCGCGCTGCGCATGGTGCGTCGCCATCGCATCATCGAGACCTGGCTCGTGCAGACCTACGGCTACCGCTGGGACGAGGTGCACGACGAGGCCGAGATTCTCGAGCACGCGCTCAGCGACCGCTTGCTCGACGCGATCGACGAGCAGCTCGGACACCCGACGCGCGATCCGCACGGCGACCCGATTCCCACCAGCTACGGCCACATCACCAAGCCCGAGGCTGTGCTGCTGCACGATGCCCCCGCCGGAACAGTCGGCACGGTCGTGCGGGTGAGCGACCGCGACCCGCGGCTGCTGCGCCACCTGGTGGCGGAGTCCATCTCGCTCGACCGCCAGATCACCGTGCTGGGCCGCAAGCCCTACGGGGGCGCGTTCTCGGTGCGGGTCGAGGGCGCGATCGGAGACCGGGATCTCGGGGAGCTGGCGCTGAAGTCGATCTGGATCGCGGTGTCCGCGCCTGTGGCTCCCGTAGAGTTGCCAGCGCAATGACTTCTGAAGACACCCCAGCCACGCGCGTCGCCGACGCGGTCACCTCCCTCGGCGAGAGCGCCGTCGTCGAACGCGCCATCGCCCTGCTGGCCGGCTTCAACGCCGGCGAGGAGTTTCTGCTCGTGGCGGGCGGCACGCATGCACAGGGGCTGCTCGACGGGGCCCCGCCGCTCTACTGGCCCGAGGTCTGGGGCGCACGCGTGCTGCTCTACGCCTGGAACGACAGCGCGACGGATGCGGTGCTCGCCGGCCTGCAGAACCAGGCCTGGCGAGTGCGCGAGATGTGCACCCGCGTCGCAGCCGCCCGGGCCCTGACGGCCGCCGCACCCCACCTGCGCGAGCTGCTGACGGACGACACCGCTCGCGTTCGCGCTGCCGCCGCACGCGCCCTCGGCGAGCTCGGTACCGCTGACGACCTCGACCTGCTCGCGACCCTCTTCAAAGACCCAGAGATCGACGTGCGCCGTGCGGCCCAGCAGGCACGCACGGCGATCGAGAAGCGCTAGCCGCTACTTCTTGTCGTTCGCCTTGTTCTGGTCGAACAGCGACGCGTCAAGCGTGAGGTCTTCTGCTGACGGCAGGGCCTCACCACGCGTCTTGCGCGCCTTGAGCGTCGCCTTGATGTAGTGGTAGACCGTCGGCACGACCGCGATGGCGATGGCCCCGAGCAGAATGAGGTCGATGTACTCGGTGACGAAGGCTGCAACCGGGGGAATGTAGCCGAGGAGGAAGCCGGCGAAGGTGAGACCGGCACCCCAGACGAGTGCGCCGATGAAGTTGTAGAGCGAGTACTTGCGCGGATCCATATGGCCGACGCCGGCCGCGACGGGCGCGAAGGTGCGCACGACGGGAACGAAGCGGGCGACGATGACGGCGAGGCCGCCGAAGCGCTCGAAGAACGCGTTGGTGCGCACGACGTTCGCCTTGCTGAAGAAGCCACTCTCCTTCTGCTCGAAGACGCGAGGGCCGAGCTTTCGGCCGATGAGGTAGCCGACCTCACCGCCGACGAAGGCCGCGACCCCGATCGCGAGGCAGACCAGCAGGATCGGAATCTGGATGCCGGCGGGCTCATCCGTCATGGTTCCGGTGAAGGTCAGCAGGCCCGTGATGATCAGCAGGGTGTCGCCGGGCAGGATGAACCCAACGAGCAGGCCGGTCTCGGAGAAGACGATCAGGCAGACGACGAGAAGCGCCCACGGTCCGGCGGCATTGATGAGCTCTGCCGGGTCGAGGAAGGGGATGAGTCCTGCGGAAAAGATGGTGTCTCCAGTCGTCGGTTGCCGTTGCAATCGGCGGCGGCCAAGGTGCTGCGATCAGGGTACTAGGTGACGCTCGAAAAATCGCTGAGTACGGGAGAAGGGGCTCGAACCCTCACGCCTTGCGGCACAGGAACCTAAATCCTGCGTGTATACCAGTTTCACCACTCCCGTTGGCGTGTCCAGTGTACTGAGCGGTGCCGCTGGGAGCTTGCTGAGATGACCCCCGAATGGGGTAGACAGACGAGTTTGTAAGTAGAAAGGTTGGTCTACGGCATCAAAGACGTCCACAGGGGGTGAGACGAATGGCACGCACACCGAAACGACTGCTGCGCATTCTTCTCGCCGGCAGCGCCCTCGCCGCTGGATTTCTCGCGGTCGACCTTCTCTCGTCGCCTGACTCTGCATCTGCCGCAGATCTCGTGCCAGACACCGTCTCATCGCTCACCACTCCTCTGACTCCGATCGTCGAGGTCGTCGCCCAGACCAGCGCCCCCGTGGTTGCGCCGGTCGCCAGCACTGTCGCTCCCGTGATCGCACCGATCGCTGACCCGGTTGTCACGAGCGTCATCGCGCCGCTCGAGCCGGCTGTCACGGTGCTGACGGAGCCGCTGGCACCGGTTGCCCACGCGGCGCTCAACCCCTTCGTGCCTGTGCTGCAGCCACTGCTGCCCGTTGTCGTCGACGTGCTCAGCGTGCTGCCTGCCACCCCGCTCGCCGCGGTGACACCGGCTGAGGGCGCACTGGTCGTGGGCGGTGGATTGATTTTCGGGGCCGCGATAGCGGCATCCACCGCTCCGTTTCTTCCGCTGCCGGCCAACAGCCCGTTGCAGCGCAACGCTCCGGCAGGCTCGACCCCGCTGGCATTCTTCGGCTTCGTTGCCGTGATCATGGGCGGCCTTGTGGCCACCCTGCGCAGTGCGCTGTCTGCGCCTGCCGCGGGGCAGCTTCTTCCGCTCGCACCGACCTTCGCGTCGGACACCACTCCTGACTGAGTGAGCTGCGCGCGCCCGCTCTGAGGCGCACCTGCAGCAGTACCCGCGTGTCACGCGGCATTCGAAAACCAGTCATTCAATCAAGGAGTAGAACCATGCATAAAATCATCACGCGCGGGCTTGCCCTCGCAACAGTCACGGGTGCGTTCACCCTTCTCGGCGCCACAGCCGCCAATGCCATCGACCTCGGTGGCGGCGACGATGACGGCGGCCTGCTGGGCGGCATCGTCGATCTCGGCTCGGGCTCTGACACCCTGCTCGGCGACGTCGAGCTGCCGGTCACCGTCGACGGACTCAACGTCGACGTGCTCGGTGGAGAGAACCAGATCGGATCGCTCGGTGACGGAATCCTGCTCGAGACCGGCAGCACCAACGCCGACATTCTCGGCGACCTGGGCATCGACACGAGCCACCTGCTCGGCGACGCAGACGCCCTGACGGCCGTCGTTGGAGTTCCGCTCGACGTCTCGAACACCTGGGTGTCGATCCTGGGCACCGAGCCGACCGGCATCGTCGTGGTGCCGAACGTCGCGGGCGGCCCGACGGCCGCTGTGCAGGGCGTCATCGACGCCTTCGTCGACGTGCCGATCGACGTGTCGTGCTCGTCGGTCGCTGTTCTCAGCGACTACGAGAACGAGTGCGACGGGGTTCCGGAGCAGTCCGACTCTGACACGGCGATCGACCTGCCGGTCACGCTCGACGACCAGCAGATCGACGTCCTCGACGGCGACCTGCTCGACGGCGTGCTCGAGGACGACGGCATCGACGTCGACCTCGGCGACACCGTCGTCGACCCGAGCACCGACCTCGGCCTCGATGTCGTCGACGCGATGATCGGTGCGCCGATCGACCTGTCGAACGCCTGGGTCAGCGCGTTCGGCGAGAACGGCGGCATCGTCGTGGTTCCCGACCTCACCATTGACGCCTCGGTTCTCACCGGCGGCATCATCACGAGCGAGATCCTCGCTCCGATCACCATCGACTGTGTGACCGTCACCGTGCTCTCAGACTACGAGCGCGACTGTGGCACGAGCGTGATCGATGACATCCCGACGGACCCGGAGACCCCGGTCACCCCGACGGATCCCACCGACACCACCACGCCGACAGATGTCGACGGTACCGACAACGGAGGAAACACCGGTACCGACGAGGGGGACGCCCTTGACCCGTGCGCCGTAGTTCCCGCCAGCGCGACAACCGGCCTCGGCGCCGGCTCGTCTGACTCGGGCCTCGGAATGCTGGCGATGGGCGCGCTGGCCGGTGGCCTCATGGCCATGGGCCTGCTCGTGCTTGGACGCAAGTTCGGCACACTGCAGTAACCGCACCACCTAAGTGATAGCCGGGGCATCCACACCTGTCGAGTGGGTGTCCCGGCGTCGCTATGTGGAAAACCCGAGCGGATGCCGTCTCGCCCTATCGACAATGGCTCCCGTGTCGTCCGCCCTCACCCTCATCACCGAGCAGGTGCGCGAGCGCGTGCGCCGCGAGGGGGTGGACGTCGGCACCGAACCGCAGCTTGTCGACCGCTTCGTGCGCGACGAGGTGCGCGCCTACAGCGAGCGAGCGCTCGGCGGCTCTGTTCCCGCGCTGACGGATGAGGCATCGGCCGCCCGGCAGATCGTCGCCACCCTTACCGGCTTCGGCTCGCTGCAGCGATTTCTCGACGACGAGTCCATCGAAGAGATCTGGATCAACGCTCCCGATCGCGTCTTCGTCGCCCGCAACGGCGTGCCAGAGCTGACGGGCGTCGTGCTCGGCGAGACAGAGGTGCGCGACCTTGTGGAGCGCATGCTGCAGTCCAGCGGGCGCCGTGTCGACCTCAGCTCGCCGTTCGTCGATGCCTCGCTGCCTGACGGGTCGCGGTTGCACGTCGTGATCCCGGATGTGACGAGCAGGCACTGGGCCGTCAACATCCGCAAGTTCGCCTCGCGCATCCGCTCGCTGGCCACGCTGGTCGAGCTCGGGTCGCTGTCGCAGCCAGCCGCGGAGTTTCTGCGGGTCGCCGTGCTGTCGGGCTGCAACCTCCTTGTCTCAGGCGCGACGCAGAGCGGCAAGACGACAATGCTCAACGCGCTGCTCAGCGCCGTGCGGCCGGGGGAGCGCATTGTCACCGTTGAAGAGACCTTCGAGCTCGACCTCGGCGCCCCCGACCACGTGGCGATGCAGTGCCGTCAGCCGTCGCTCGAGGGGGTCGGCGAGATCACCCTCCGGCGGTTGATCAAGGAGGCGCTGCGCATGCGGCCCGACCGTCTCGTCGTCGGGGAGGTGCGCGAGGCGGAGTCCCTCGACCTGCTCATCGCCCTCAACAGCGGCCTGCCGGGTATGTCGAGCATCCACGCCAACGGTGCCCGCGACGCGCTCATCAAGCTCTCGACGCTGCCGCTGCTCGCGGGCCGCAACATCGACTCGTCGTTTGTGGTGCCGACGGTCGCGGCATCCATTGACGTGGTGGTGCACTGCGAGCTGACGAAGGAGGGCCGCCGGCGGGTTGTCGAGATCGCGGCGCCGAGCGGGCGGGTGGCAGACAGCCTCATCGAGTCGCACATCCTGTTCGAGCTGCGGCACAACCGGTTGGAGGCGACGGGGGAGCAGCCCTCTCGCGTAGTGAAGTTTCGCCGCGCGGGCTTCGACGTGCCCGCCTTCCTCAGTGGGATCGCCCGGTGACGATCGCCCTCGGCCTGCTGCTCGGTGCGGGCGTGCTGCTGGCCTTCGCTCCGGTGCTGTGGCCCGCGACATCGTCGAGCTCGCAGCCGAGCGCGTCACGCAGCGCTGCGATTCTGGCCCAGGCGGGGCTCGCGCGGGTGTCGATGGCGACCGTGCTCGTGGTGTCCGTCATCGCGGCTGCGCTGGCCATCGCCATCACCTTCGCTCTTGTGCCCGTCGTGCCGCTCGCCCTGGCCGCGGGGCTCGTTGGGCTCGCGCTGCCGTGGGTCGTGATCACCTTGCGCGCCTCGCGCCGGCGCCGCGTGGCAAGGCTGGTCTGGCCCGACGTCGTCGACCAGCTGGTCTCGGCCGTGCGATCCGGCCAGTCCCTTCCCGACAGCCTGAGCAGCCTCGCCGTCACGGGGCCGATGGCGACACGGGATGCCTTCGCCACCTTCGAGTCCGACTACCGCGCGACCGGCAACTTCGGCGCGTGCGTCACCGAGCTGAAGGACCGCCTCGCTGACCCGACCG
>JBIIAR010000153.1:0-6089 GCA_044239765.1 Microbacteriaceae bacterium | reverse complement strand
GAGGGCAGGTCGACGCGCTCGGCCAGGCGGGTGAAGGCGGGGTCGACCCGCTCGAGCGAGCCGGCGTCGAGGTCGAAGAGAAAGACATCCGTGCCGTTCTGCACGACGTCGAGCTTCGGTGTGGCGCCGGCGACGGCGGCGTCGAGCTCCTCGATCTGGCGGTTGAGGCGGCCCGCGAGCACATCCTCGCCGTTGGTGACCCAGACGTCTCGGGTGGTCAGCTCGACGTCGGTGACCGGAAATCCCTTGTGCAGCACGGCAACGCTGAAGGGCACGCCGATGGCCACGACGAGCGCGGTCGCGGAGGCCACAGCCTTACGCCCGCGCGTCCACCACGTGGTAGCCCTCACTGAACCCACTCCTGACAAAGTCAGGGGGCAACGAGCGCCCCCCGCGCAAACGGCTAGGCCAACCTAACATGACGTTTGCTTAGCGTTGTAGTCCCCTAGACGGGTCGTGCCGCATCCAGCAGCGGCAGGTCGTCGACGCTGACGAGCCGGCTCGCGACGGCGTACTCCACGAGGCGGGTGCGGCGGTTGGTGGCGAGCTTCGCCTTGCCGCCGCGCAGGCCCTGCACGCCGAGTTTGTCGAGCTTGTCGCAGACGTTGTCGAGCTTGCGGTTGAAGGCGGTCATGGTCCAGCCGAGGCGCTCCGCGGCCTCTGCCGACGTGGGGATCGAGCCGCGACCGGGAACGCTCTGCTTGAGCACGTGCTCGGCGAGCGACAGCACGAGAAGGCGCTGCCCGCTCGTGAAGGCGACCGGCATGATCGTCGTCGATCCGGCCGCCATGTTCGTGTTGACCGAGGTGTTGTAGTAGTCCTGCTCGGTGTGGATCGTGAAGTCGTAGGTGGTCGACCCGGCGCTGAACATCACGTGCATCGTCTCGAAGACGATGGGCAGCTTCGCCCCGGGGGCGAGCCACGCCTGCACCTGGCCCGTCGTGTCTGACACCGTCGCCGAGAGCAGGCTGCCGGTGTTCACCAGCCACCAGAGGTCGAACTCCTGCTGCACGACGAGAAAGGTGCGGTGCAGGTAGGGGTTCTCGTCGATCGAGAGGTCACCCTCGCGGCCGATGGTGAACGGGGTCTCTTCGAGCACGTCGTACCACTCGCCGCAGTACTCGATCTTGATCGCAGTCATCGTTGCCTCCTACTGCTCTGGGTAGCAGATGGTCAGCGGGTTGCTGAGCTGACCCGCTCGCTGAATGTACGCGTCGACGCAGACGAGGGCACCGGCCGTGACGCCGTCGATGGTCACGCTGGGTCCGTCGGCGGGCATGCGGTCATTGGGCGTCTCGGAGCGTGCGTAGCGGTAGCTGTCGCCGTCATCCTCGTCGGGGTTCTGCCACGTGAAGGTGATCGAGGTGCCATCGGCCGAGGGCGTGCCGACGCCGTTCTCCGGGGTCGGCACCGACTGGTCGACGATGGCACTGCCACCGCTGGGCTCCTCGGTCTCCTGCGCATCGGGGTTCTCGGTCTGCAGCCCGCCGAAGATCACGGATGCCGCAATTACCGCCCCGATCAGCAGCAGGGCGACCGTCGACACGATGCCGATGACCAGCCCGCGCTTCGACGTGGGCGCCGCTGCAGCAATAGGCTCCGCAACCGGGGCAGGAGCCTCAAACGCCGCCGGTGCGGCTGGCTGCCGTGACCGCACGACGGTCTCGTCGTGCGCCGACTCGAAGACCGGAACCTGAATCGGCGGGACCGCGACGGGCGCGACCGGCGCGGCTACCGGCTGGGCCGACACGGTCTGGATGTCGCGGGCACGCGTCTCGTCCTCGCCGCCGGGCACCGCCACGGGGCGGTCCTGCGCGAGGTTGAGGTTCGGCACCTCGATGCCGGTCGGCGAGTAGCCGAGCTCCAGCTCGACGCGCTGCAGGGCGCGGGCGAACTCGACGGCCGACGCGTAGCGGTTGTCGCGGTTGACGGCCATGCCCATCTGCAGCACTGACAGCAGGGATCGGGGCACGTCGGTGCGGTCCATCGGGGTGACGGCGCCGCGCTCGATGCGGCTGATGAGGTCGAGCGTGCCGTTGCCACGGCCCGGCTGCTCAAAGGGGGTGCGTCCAGCGAGCAGCGTGTAAAGCGTCGCGGCGAGCGAGAAGACGTCAGAGCGCACGTCGGGCTGCGGGTCGTCCTCGAACATCTCGGGCGGCGACCACGGAATGCTCATGCCGACGGACTGACTCGCGCCGCTGGCAGTGTCGAAGGCTCCCGCGACGATCGTCGTGGTGTGGCTGGGCAGCTCGTCGTCCAGAGTCGACGAGATTCCGAAGTCGGTGAGCGCCGGCCAGCCGAAGTCGTTGGTGAGTACGTTCGCCGGCTTGATGTCGCGGTGCAGGATTCCGACCGAGTGCGCCGTTGCGATCGCGCTCGCGAGCCGAACCCCGATCCGCAGCACGTCGTCGACGCTGAACTGCTCCGTCTTGTAGCGGCTCGACAAGCTCGGGCCAGAGCAGTACTCCATGACGAAGTAGGGCTTGTCGCCCGGCGCGACATCCGCGTGGTAGATCGTGACGATGTACGGATGCGCCGACAGCTGCGCCATGACGTTCGCCTCGTCGACGAAGGCCCGCCGGCTCGACGGGTCGAGCCCGTCGGTGAGCAGCACCTTGACGGCTACCTGTCGGCGCGGAAGCTTCTGCTGGTAGAGGTAGACGTCAGAGAAGCCACCCGTGCCCAGGGGGCGGATGAAGTCGAGCCCCGGAATCTCTGGGGGCGCGGAGGCTGCGCGGGCCATCAGCCCTCCCGCACGGTCAGCGAGATGCCGCCGCCGAGATCGACGACCGTTCCGGGGAGCACCGCAGTCGGCTCGCCCTTGCGCAGCATCTGCGGGGGCTTGCCGGGCAGGGCGACCGAGGTGCCGTTGCGCGAGTGCAAATCGGTGACGACGACCGTGCCGCCCTCGACCGCGAAGCGGGCGTGGTTGCGCGAGATGTCCTGGCTGCCGGGAATGCTGACGAGCCTGGGCAGCTCTGCACCGCTCACCTGCGAGACGCTAGGACTGCGGCCGATGATGACCGGCTGCCCGAGTGCCTCGCGCTGGTTGTTGGGCAGCTCGAGGTAGATCGACGACGCGGGCGCGATGACGGCGGGCTCTGCCGCGGCCTTCTTGCGGCCCCGCAGCTCTGAGATGTCCCCGCTCATCACGGTCTCGCCATCATGGTCGCCCAGGGAGGCGGCCACCGCCGGGGCGGCGGCCGCCGCGGCCTCCTCCGGCTCTGCCTCGCGAATGGCGGCCTCCTCGATGCTGCGGTGCACCGTCTCCTCGAAGAGGTGGCTGTAGCTGTTGTCGATGGCTGGAGCGGAGGAGGGCATGGGGGCTATCACCGGCGCCGGCTCAGGCTCGGGCTCCTCTTCGCGCTCGACCATGGTGTGCTCGCTGGGCAGGTCGGGGTCGGTGACCTCGGCGGGCGGGGCAGCGGGGGCAGGAGTGACAGCAGCGGCGATCGGAGCTGCGACAGGAACCTCGATGACGGGAGCAGCGACCGGGGCGGGGGCGGCAACCGGCTCGGCTGCGGGCACGGGGGCAGCGACCGCCACCACGGGCTCGGCGAGCGGGGCAATGACGGCAGCCGCGATCGGAGTGCCACCGGGCTGGAAGGCGAAGCCGCTCGCCCAGACGACACCGGATCCGATCGGCAGGTGACCGGCGTGCTCGCCGAGACTGAGGGCGGTCACGCCGTCGACCGTCGTCTCGCGCCACGTCGAGACACCCGTGCCGTCGATCGCCTCTGTGCCACCCGCGGCCACCGCGTCGAGCACGAGCGGTCCACGAACGAGGGCGTGCAGGGTGCCGCCGACCACGTGGGCGAGGGCGAAGGAGGGCGCGCTGCCCAGTCCGCTGCGGGTGAGGATCTCGAGGGTCGCCTGCACCGGCGCCTCACCGCTGACCGCAGCCCACAGCTCGCCGACCTCGGTCGCCGCCGCAGCCTCGACGTAGAGCACGGCATCGCCGTTGACGAGCAGCAGCCAGGTGCCTGGCTGCGAGGGGGTGTAGGCGGTGGTCATGCGATCCTCGGTGTCGTGTCGTGGTCGATCATCTCGGCGATGCGGTTGTCGACAACGTCGCCGCCGCTGACCCCGGTCAGCGTCGCGCGAACGACGACCGCGGTGATGTTGTCCTGACCGCCCGCGGCGTTCGCCGCATCGACGAGTGCCTGCGCAACCTGGTCGCTGTGCTGGTGGGCCGCGAGAACCGCGGCGATCTGGTCGTCGTCCAGTTCTTTGGTGAGTCCGTCGGAGCAGATGAGAAAGCTCTCGGATGCCAGCACGGGAATCAGCCAGACGTCGGGCTCGATCGCTGCTGTCGCCCCCACCGCCCGGGTGATGATGTTGCGCTCCGGGTGCACCCGCGCGGCGGCCTCGGTGATGGTGCCCGCGTCGAGAAGCTCCTGCACGGCTGAGTGGTCGACGGTGAGCTGCTCGAGGGTGCGCTCGTTCCAGGTGTACAGGCGGGAATCGCCGACGTTGATCGTCATCCAGTGGGTGGCGACACCGGCTTCGGTGCCAACGAGAACCATGCCAGAGAGGGTCGTGCCGCTGACAAGGGGAACGCCGAGATCTGACGTGAGCGCGCGCACCGCGTCGTTGGCGGCGGTGATGGCAGCGAGCACGGCCGCCGCGGTCGGCAGCGTGTCGCCGAGCAGGCGCTCGCGCAGCACGTCGACAACGGTCTGGCTCGCCCGGTCACCGCGATCGTGCCCGCCCATTCCATCGGCGACGACGAAGACGGGCGGCTCGGCGATGAAGCTGTCTTCGTTCACCGCGCGCACGGATCCGGTCTCGCTCGATGCGGCGACCTCGAAAGCGACGGTGCCGAACGGCAGGGCGAAGGTGAAGATCGGTCTCACGGCTCCCGGTCCCTGTTCTCTGCGCGGTCAGTCCCTACGGTAACAACTGACTGACACTCAGTGTTAGTTGTGTTTAGGCGCGACCGATATTGATGACGGTGTCGCCGAGCTCGACGCGCGACCCTGCCTCGAGCTCAGTGCGGCCGCCCACGCCGATGTCGTCTTCCCGGCCGTTGGGCCGAGTCACGATGACGCCGTTGGTCGAGCCGAGGTCCTCGACGACGAGGGTCGCCCCGTAGAGCGAGAAGCAGGCGTGGTTCTTCGACACCGAGCGGGTCGGGTCAGACACGGGGATCAGGCGCGCCTGGGGCAGCGCCGGCATGAACTGCGGCTCCCGCCCGACGACGATCGCACGGTCGGTTACCAGCTCGACAGCACCGTTCGGCATCGCGAGGGTCCAGTAGGTGGGCTTGCTGCGGCGCGCAGAGACAGTGGTGTGCTCGTCGATCTCGTCGATGATCGGGGCGGTGAATCCCCCGGCCCCGAAACCGCCCATGCCCGCGGGCGGCGGCTCGTCGACACGATCGGATGCCCGAGGCGGCGCCCACAGAGACGACGTCGGCGGAGCCTGGCGTGGCGGCGGCGGCATCGAACGGGACTGCTCGCTGGCGCGCGCGTCTTCATCGAGAAGCCACGTTCCGCAGCTCGTGCACAGCCGAGACCCGAGTCTGATCGGCTGCCCACACGATGGGCACAGCATGCGCGGTGGTTCCTTTCGCCGCTGTCATCTCGGGAGGCCGACGGCCCGACGACAGAACACGTCAACCGTAACAACCCTTGGCGCTGCCGATGAACGACGCACTCACGAGAAGACGGTGTTCACCATATCTGCCGTGTAGCCGTACTGCCCGTGGCCGCTCCAATGGGTTGCGAACCAGAGCCCGTCGCGAAAGAAGTGCGACTCCCCGCTGAGCCCTGAGCCGGTGCGCTGCTCGAGCACGTAGCGCACCCCACCGTGCTCGCTCAGCTCGTTGAACCCCAGTTGCTCGAGGCGCGCGGTCGCCAATCCGGTCTCGTGGCTCGAGATCTGCGTCACCTGCGTGAGCAGCACGGGTGAGGTCGCGGTGGTGCCCGACCAGTGGCAGTCGAGCGTGGCATCGTCGAGCATCTGCTGCAGCTCTGCGTCTGCGGTACCGGAGTCGAGAGCGCCCTCCCAGTCGGAGCCAAGGCTGAGGCCCACCCCCTGCAGGGTCGCGGCCATCCCCTCGCTGAAGAGCTGGTCGCACGCGGCAG
>JBIIAR010000133.1:0-6596 GCA_044239765.1 Microbacteriaceae bacterium | reverse complement strand
CGAGAAGAACGACAGCTGCACGACGTGGCGCCACCCAGAAGAAGAGGCGAAACCGGCGATCGAGCATGACCATTCCCGTCAGGGCGATGGCCAGCGCGAGCAGGTACAGCAGGCTCATGGCCGCAGGGGCTCGGGCAGCGGCCCCGTCGACACGTCGCCGCGGAGGCGCTTCAGCAGAATCTCGGCGCTGATGAGGCACATCGGCAGGCCGATGCCGGGAATAGTCGATCCGCCGACGTAGTACAGCCCCTGCACCTTCTTCGACTTGTTCGACGGGCGAAAGAAAGCACTCTGCTTCAGCGTGTGCGCCGGGCCGAGCGCGGTGCCGCGCCACGCGTTGAGGTCGTCGGCGAAGTCACCGGGGGCGACCGTGCGGCGCACCGTGATGCGGTCCGCGAGATCGGGGATGCCGGTCCAGTCGGCGATCTGCTCGATCACCACGTCGGCGAGCCTCTCGACGCGGTCGTCGCCGCCGTGGCCGATGGTCGGATCCGCGGGGATCGGCACGAGCACGAACAGGTTCTCTGACCCCTTCGGCGCAACCGAGGGGTCGACACCGCTGGGCTTGCAGACATAGAGCGACGCCGGAGCCGGCACCGACGTCTCCTTGCCGAAGATCGCCTTGAAGCCCTGCTCCCACTTCTTGGTGAAGAGCAGCGTGTGGTGCTCGAGCTGCGGCAGCGACCCCTTCACGCCGAGGTAGAGCAGCAGGGCGCTGGGGCCAGCAACATGCGAGTCCCAGTAGCGCTGCGGGTAGGTCTGGTCTGCCTCGTCGAGCAGACGCGTCTCGGTGAAGTGAAGATCGGCGCCGCTGACCACGATGTCCGCGTCGGCGAACAGCACCTCGCCCTTCGCACCGCGGTACTCGACACCGGTGGCTGCGCCATCCTGCACCTGGATGCGCTGCACATCGGCGCTCGTCACGATCGTCGCGCCCTCCTTGCGGGCGAGCTCGGCGATCGAGTCGATGACCGTGGTGAAGCCGCCCATCGGGTAGAGCACGCCATCCGCGAGGTCGAGGTGGCTCATCAGGTGGTACATGCTCGGCGTCGAGTACGGCGACGATCCGAGGAACACCGCCGGGTAGCCGAGCACCTGCCGCAGCTTGCGGCTCTTGAATCGACGCCCCACGAAGGTCGACAGCGGCTGGGTCAGCAGTTTCGCGAAGCGACCGCCCTTCGCCAGAACCTCGCGGGTGAAGATCGGCCGGAAGTCGGCGAAGGTCGTGTAGAGAAACTTGCGCTTCGCGAGCTCGTAGGTCTCCTGCGCCGACAACAGGTAGTCGTGCAGCTTGAAGCCAGCGCCCTTCTCTACCGCCTCGAAGATGTCGAGGTTCTCGTCGCGACTCGCCGAGATGTCGAGCGGCTCCTTCTCTCCCTCGAAGAACACCCGGTAGCCGGGGTCGAGGGTGATCAGCTTGAGCTGCTGCTCGGCCGAGGTGCCGAGCAGCTTGTAGAAGTGGTCGAAGACCTCGGGCATGAGGTACCACGACGGGCCCGTGTCGAAGCGAAAGCCGTCCTTCTCCCAGCTGCCCGCGCGTCCACCGAGCTGGTCACGCTTCTCGAGCACCGTGACACTGTGGCCCGCGCGTGCGAGCAGAGCTGCCGAGGCGAGGCCGGCGATGCCTCCGCCGATGATGACGATCTCGCTCACGAGGGGAGCCTTCCGGTTGCTGCCGCAAGCGCGAGACGCGCCTTGACGGGGTTGGGTACTCGCACCCGAACGGTGCGAAGCGTGGATGCCGGCGTGGCCCGCAGCCGACGCGAGAGCTCGGCGAACAGCGACTGGGCCAGCGCGACCGCCCGGCGACTGCTCGCCGGCAGCTTCGGCAGCACGGCGGCGCTCACCGCGAGGTCCGCGTCGATGTCGTCGAGCAGGCGCAGCTTGTCGGACTCGGTGAAGGCGTCCACCCGAACCCCGGGAAAGTAGCTGCGGCCAAGGGCGTCGAAGTCGGCGGCGAGGTCGCGAAGAAAGTTGACCTTCTGGAAGGCAGCGCCGAGGGCGCGGGCGCCGGTGACCAGGGCGGCCTCGTCATCCACCGGCTCGTTCTTGATGAAGGCGCGAAGGCACATGAGACCGACGACCTCTGCGGAGCCGTAGACGTACTTCTCGAAGCTCTCCTGGTCGTGCTCGGTCTCGGTGAGGTCCATGCGCATCGACTCGAAGAAGGGCCTGGTGAGCTCGGCGCCGAAGCCGGTCGCTCGAGCGGTCAGCGCGAAGGCGTGCACGACGAGGTTGGCACTGAAGCCGGTCTCCATCGCGAGCTCGGTCTCGGCCTCGAGCGCGTTGAGGGTCTGGCCCGTCGCCAGCAGGTCGAGGCCGGCGGCCTCACCGGAGCCGTCGACGATCTCGTCGGCCACCCGCACGAGCGCGTAGATGTTCTCGACGTGCTGCCGCACCGCGACGCCGAGCAGCCTCGAGGCGAGTCCGAAGGAGGTGGAATAGCGGCGGATGACGATGCTCGCCGTCTCCTGCGCCACCTGGTCATAGAGGGTCACTTGACTCGACTCAGAACATCGTCGGCGACCGGGTGCAGCTCGTGCCGAAGGGCGGGTGGGATGTGCGGCTCAGCCAGGCGGGCCAGGGCGCGGTTGCCGTAGTAGCGCGCGAGCCCCTGGG
This sequence comes from Microbacteriaceae bacterium, assembly GCA_044239765.1. GTDB lineage: Bacteria > Actinomycetota > Actinomycetes > Actinomycetales > Microbacteriaceae > Conyzicola. The sequence continues at coordinate 3,977 of JBIIAR010000133.1, read as the reverse complement.
CGAAGCCGCGAGCGCCGCTGGAGATGAGAACCTCGCGCACTTTCTCGGCCTCGGCCTCGGTGAGGTCGGCCTTGCCGATCAGGGAGCTGATGCTCTGCCACTCGGCCGTGCTCGTGGCGTACGAGATCATCACGGTGCGCTTGCCTTCGCGCAGGTCGCCGATCGTCGTCTTGCCGGTCTCGGCCTCGGTGCCGAACACCCCGAGCAGGTCGTCGACGATCTGGTAGGCGATGCCGATCTCTCGGCCGAAGTCGCCGAGGGTCTGCACGACATCCTCGCTGGCCCCGGCCAGGATCGCGCCCGCCTGCAGCGGGCACTCGAAGCTGTAGACCGCCGTCTTGAGGCGCTCCATGGTGAGGATGTCATCGACGCGCGGCATGTCGACCGCGGTCGAGAAGTCGACGTCGATGAGCTCGCCGGCAGCGCTCGCGAACAGCGCCTCGTCCATGACCTCGATGAGGCGATAGCGCATCTCGTCGCCGACGCCGCTGCGGTCGATGAGGCGGTAGGCATTGAACAGCGCGAGATCGCCCGCGATCACCGCGGCCGAGATGCCCTTGTGCTCCGCGATTGCCGGGGATGCGCCCTCAGCCGCCGCCTTGTCGCGGTAGCTGCCAGAGATGTTGGGTGCCCCGCGGCGCACGAAGTCGTGGTCGATGACGTCGTCGTGCACGATGAGCGCGGTGTGCAGCAGCTCGAAGGCGGCACCCACGTAGGCCGCCGCCTCGTGGTCGGTTCCGCCGAGCGCCTCATAGGCGCACATCACCATGCGCGGCCTGAAGCGCTTGCCGCCCGTGGTGTTCGCCTCTAGGGACTCCCACAGCTCTACGTAGGGCTGGCCGAAGGCCGCCGCGCGGTTCTTGGCTAAACTGAAAAAGCGCTCGAGCACGGCATCGACTTGGGCTTGTCTCCCCTGAGAGACGGCAACCAGCCGGGATGCATCCACACTTAGCAGGATACCGTGACCCTTTCCCCGACCAGCGAGCTTGTCGTGCTGCTTGATAACGATGGTGCGCCAATTGGCACCGCTGACAAGCTCGCCGTGCACACGACGGACACCGCGCTGCACCTCGCCTTCTCGTGCCACCTCTTCAACGCTGCCGGCGAGGTGCTCATCACCCGCCGGGCGCTGTCGAAGCGCACCTGGCCGGGCGTCTGGACCAACTCGTTCTGCGGGCACCCCGCTCCCGGTGAGCCGATGGAGGAGGCCGTGCACCGCCGCGCTGCCGCAGAGCTCGGGCTCGCGATTGAGGGGCTCGAGCTTGCCCTGCCGGACTTTCGGTACCGAGCGGTTGACGCATCCGGCATCGTCGAGAACGAGGTGTGCCCCGTCTACCGCGCGACCACGACGGATGCCGTGCAGCCCAACCCCGCCGAGGTGGTCGAGTTTCAGTGGGTCAGCCCCGATGCGCTGCGCACCGCGGTGACGGCGACGCCTTTCGCGTTCAGCCCGTGGATCGTGCTGCAGCTCGACGCCTGGTCGTACTAGGCGCCCTTCGACCCCGCGTCGGTCTCGCTGACGTCGACGATCGAGAAGTTCTGAAAGCTGCGGCTGGCCGTCGGGCCACGCTGGCCCTGGTAGCGCGAGCCGTACTCGCCGCTGCCGTAGGGGTGCTCGGCCTCGCTTGACAGGCGGATGAAGCAGAGCTGCCCGATCTTCATTCCAGGCCACAGCTTGATCGGCAGCGTCGCGACGTTGCTCAGCTCGAGCGTGACGTGGCCGCTGAAGCCGGGGTCGACGAATCCGGCGGTCGAGTGGGTGAGCAGGCCGAGACGGCCGAGGCTCGACTTGCCCTCGAGGCGCGCGGCAATGTCGTTCGGCAGGGTCACCAGCTCGTAGGTCGAGCCGAGCACGAACTCGCCCGGGTGCAGGATGAAGGGCTCATCGGGCTTCACCTCGAGAAGGTGGGTGAGATCCGGCTGGTCCTCGCGCGGGTCGATGAAGGGGTACTTGTGGTTGTCGAAGAGCCGAAAGAAGCGGTCGATGCGCACGTCGATGCTCGACGGCTGCACCATGCCGAGGTCGAGGGGCTCCAGGCCGATGCGTCCGGCTTCGATCTCGAGCTTGATGTCGCGGTCTGAGAGCAGCATGGCAACAGACTACTGAACCTCGTCTTTGTCATCCCGTCGTTTGCGTCGCAGCAGGGCGTAGACGCCGATGCCGACGACGAGCAGCGGTGCGCCGACCGGCCAGATCGTCGCGTAGCCGAGCAGCACCGCGAGGGTCTCGAAGCCGATGAGTGATGCGGCGGCAACGTAGGTCGTGCCGACGAACATGAACGAGTGGTAGTTGATGCGGTCGATGAGCTTTCTGAGCATGGTGATCCTTGGGTCGCGGGAGGGCCGCGCCCGGTGATCAGACGCGGATGAACTCCAGCGCAGACGGAGCCCTGGCCCGCTTCTCAACGACGACAACCCGGCCGGATGCGGTGGTCGCCCACGCAGTAGCCATCCGGACGACAGGCACGGCAGCAATCGCGCCGCCGGCAACCCGCACGAGACGGATCGCGACCGCGGCGAGCGCGATGAGGGCGACCGCGAGAAGCAGCGTGCCCAGGTGCGGCGCGACGACAATCAGGGTGAAGTCGATCACCATGCGCTCATACTCGCCCATGTGCACAGACTACTAATGGGCCCGGCGTCGATAGAGTGTGACAACCAGTCGCCTATGAGAGCCGGTCCCCGTGTTGAAGATCGTGCGTCTTATCGCGGTTGCCGCGCTCACCGCCGCCGCGGTGCTCGCCGCCGCCCCAGCAAGCGCTGACACCGTTGTCGCTGCCGTGCCCCTCGGCTACCAGCCCCAGGGTCTCGCGGTGAGTCCTGATGGCTCGCGGGTCTACGTTGCCACGTTCGACACCACCGTCGGCATCGTCGTCGTAAGCACCGCAACCAACGCCGTGGTGGGCACGATCAACCTCGGCACAGAGGTCATCGACGTGGCGGTCAGCCCCGACGGCTCGCGTCTCTACACTGCCAACTACGCCGGCAACTCCGTATCGGTGATCAGCACCTCGACCGAGGCCGTTCTGACCACGATCTCTGTGCCTGGCCTTCCGACATCCATTGCGATCTCGGCGGACGGTCTGCGGGTGTACACGGCAAACCTCAATGACAGCACGCTCACCGCGATCGACACTACGACGAACACCGTTATCGGCTCGGTGGCCGTCGTCGCAGATTCCCAGTCCGTCGCGGTGAGCCCCGACGGCGCACGCGCCTACGTCGTGGGTTCCTCGGGCAATGCAGTTTCGGTGGTGAACACCGCGACGCTGAGCGTAATCGCCTCCGTGCCCATCACCAGCGGTGCATACTCGATCGCCGCCTCGCCCGACGGCGCCCGGCTGTATGTGGGAAGCAGCTCCAATCTGGTCGAGGTAATCGACACCAGCACGCTCACGGTCATCGCGTCTGTTCCTGCCGGCAATGCAGTGCGCGGCATCCAGGTCTCGCCAGACAGCACGCGGGTCTTCGTTGCCAACTACGGGCCGGGCACGATCGACACCCTCGACGCCTCCACCAACACGGTGCTCTCGACGTTCACCCCGTCGACCACCGGCAGTGTCTACCAGCTGGCAGTCTCGTCCGACGGCTCGGTCATCTACGGCTCGATCATCGGCGATGACACCCTCGCGGTTATCCAGCGCCCGGTGGCAGCACCGCCCGTCAGTGGCGCCGCCCTGCCCGCGACCGGGGTTGAGGCAGCGGCTGGATCGATTCTCGCCGGATCGCTGCTGCTCGTCGGCGCGGTGCTCGTTATCCGTCGCCGCAGAATTGGGGCTGCTACCCTCTAGGCATTGGGACGCGCGGGGCGCAACCCAGCACGCGGATGTAGTTCAATGGCAGAACTTCAGCTTCCCAAGCTGATAGCGCGGGTTCGATTCCCGTCATCCGCTCTCCGAAAACTGGTAGTTGACCAGCCTTTTTCTCCCACTCCGAGCCTCTTGCCGGAGTAGGTCTTCTGGCGCGTGCCTTGTTGT
>JBIIAR010000132.1:0-6646 GCA_044239765.1 Microbacteriaceae bacterium | reverse complement strand
GCTCGGATTTGAGGAATGCATTGTCGCTCTGACAAGGCCAAAGACCATTCGCGATCGTGTCAACGATGCAGACGCTATCAAATTGCTCAGTACCTCGAGAGGTGCGCGCAGCGTGGAGGTTGACTCTGACCGCGCAGACGAGCTGCTCCTCCGCCTTCGCAGGTTCACCTCGACGCTTGGTCAGACTGAAGCCAAGAATGAGAGCCTCGAAATCACTCGGGGTCTGTTCGTGGAAGAGTTCTCCGAGTGGCAGAGTGAGCTATTGATTCTGAGTGAAATTGGCCGAGATTTTGAGATCGAGTTTGACGAACTCATTCGCTTTGTAAAGCGCGCCGGCTTAGCCAATGCAGAGATATACCTGCGAAGCGCAGATGGTTGGCGCGACTCCGCCTTCCTCAGCGCCGGTCAGCTTCTTCTTCTTTCGTCAATCGGTCGGCTTGTGGCAACCCTAGAGCCGGACTCATTGGTGCTGATCGACGAGCCAGAAACCGGCCTGCACCCCAACTGGCAGTCGGACTTCATACCGTTGCTAAAGAAGACTTTCTCGCGAGAATTTGGCTGTCACTTCTTCATGGCGTCCCACTCACCGCACTTGGTGGCAGATGCGTCCGACGTCCTTGTTCCCGGAAGTGAATGGGGGCAGTTTCAGGTGTTTGCTGACCCCTATTTTGGCCGATCGATGGAAAACATCCTCTACCGCGTCTTTAACGCTCGAGTGACGGGGAACTCAATGGTCGATGACGATCTGACGCTCCTCCTAGCCGTTATCGCTAGTGGAGAAGCTCCCTCCGGTCGTGCTGATGCCTCCGCGGCGATCTCTCGTCTGGTGCGGCTTTCCAACTCGGATACGACCGCTCTAAATGAAGTGCTTACACAGACCCGAGCGATATTGGGAACGGACTGATGAGGAAGCTAAACAAGCCACCTGATCACTTGCGCTTGCAGAACGACCGAATCACAACTCCGAACGGCGATTGGCGTGGTTGGGACTCGAACACTCACGATTGCAAAAGGTTCAAGAGTGACTTTGCTTCCTGGGCCAGCCGCGAACAGCATTCTCGCTGCGCGTACTGTTCGCTCCCGATCGGAGATGCCGCTCGGCGGACTTCCACCCTCGATCATTTTGTACCAAAGGGTGGAACCAGCTCGGGTAGTGCGTTCGCTCGTTGGACCTTTGAGCCGCTCAATCTGATATTGGCATGCAACGTCTGCAATTCGGGCCTGAAACGAGCCAAGAACCCATTGACGAGTCCTCACGAATTGGACTACGCGCGATGCACGTTCGACATGATTCACCCGTATCTGGACGATCCGGGGCTCCACCTGATTGGCGGCTATCGCGGAGCAGGTAAGCCAAGAGTGATCCGATGCCTCACTGCCAAGGGCCGAGAAACCGCGCGAGTCTTTAAACTCACAGACCCAGGCCTCTTTTTGACCTGGCTAGATGACTACAGAGCCGGGAGAAGACGCCGAGCAATCGAGGCGCTATCGAGCCCTCTAAAGGCATTATTCGCTCAGGCGCGAGCTGAGGCGAGCGGCGAGACTGTTATCTAACTGGTCGTGGCCATCTTGTTCTCGGGTTTACGATACCGTCGCGAACTGCTTAGAGAGACGGCCCAATTCGGCTGATTGCTTGGCTCACCGACCACCTTCCTCTGTGAGCTTGGTTCGCGAGAGCAGTGCTCGTCTCGATGATCATTCGTTGTGAGTCTCCGCATTTTGCTATTGCAAACGGGAGCTTGAATTCGCACGCTCAGCTGGCTGCTAGCCGATTAATGTCTTCGAGCAAGCGAGTGAGGTCGTTGTTCAGCTGGTGACCTCCAACGGTGGTTCGCGTAACGGAGCCGGGCAACTCCGCAGCCCACAGGTCGCGGTGCGCGAATGGAACGACTTCGTCGTCTTCGCTGGCATAGAGGAAGACCGGGTACGGCATCCGCTCGGGAAATGACGGAAGGTCGAAGCCGTCAAAGGTCCAGTCGGGGTCTCCGCCGGGGAACGGCGCCGCGATGATGTGCACCGACGCGATCGGGAGGTCGGGCGCGGTCGCCAGGAAGCACAGCAGCTGGTAGCCGCCGGCGGAGTGGCCGATTATCACGTGCGGGGGCTCGGCCTGGGAGACGGCTGAAGCGATGGCTGGCGCCCAGTCGTAGAGGTCTGGCATTCGCGGATAGATCACCGGCAGGCCGAGGCTGTCGGCGAGCGAGCGGTCGTCGTCGAAGCCGTCATTTCCGTGGATGAAGACGACGTTGGTCATGAACCGACGCTAGCTGGCCCGGCCGTCATCCTCGGACGCGCTAGGTTGCCGTCCACGTAATGCCCCATGGCCGAAAGTCAACAAAACTCGCTTCGGCCCCCAGCCGACCCATAATCCTGAGTAGCGTTGGGTAATGCCCACCCGACGCCACACGCCTACTCCTACAGAGCTCAAATGGATGCGTCGGGCGCTGGAGCTCGCGAAGAACGCTCAGACTGAAGCAAGCAAGAACGTGGCGTCTCCGCGAGTAGCTGCAGTCGCCGTAGCCCCCGACGGTTCGCTGCTCCTCGACGCATTTCGGGGAGAACTGGACCCCGGTGACCATGCCGAGTTTGTCCTGATCTCTAAGGCACAAAAGAAAGGCATTTCGCTGGCCGGAGCAACGATCTACACGACACTCGAACCTTGCACCGAGAGAAACGAACCCAAAGTGCCATGTGCTCGACGGCTGATCGAGGCTGGCGTCTCCACGGTCTTCATCGGGATGATGGATCCTGACGGACGTATTCGTGAACGTGGCTACGAGCAACTCAACGGCGCAGGTGTTGCTGTGTGGGACTTCGACTCCGAGACTCGCGAAAAGTTGCTTGAACTCAACGCGCCATTTATAGAGCGCTTTCGAACGGCTCGAGGTCTTGAAGGAACCATCACCTTCGATTACATGCAGAACGACGGGGTGATAACGATAGAAGCTGAAGGCAGGCACTTCAGCGCACGCTGGACGCAAAAAGGCAAAGGCTCTGTTTACGCTTACGGATCCCCGGGGACGCTCGATGTCTCTCGCACCGCGAAAGCTTTCGACGAAATCGACGATCCCGACCGCTTTGAGTACAAGGGCCATTCTCACGGAGCCGATGTGGGCCAGATTGTGATTCTGAGGTCAGAGGACGGGCACGTGCTATTCAAGATTGAGTCTGTGCTAGCGGGGCAAAAATTTGGCGACCCTCGAACCGAACTGGTGCTCTCTTACGAAGTCCGTCTTCTCGGTTGATCATTGGATCGGACGCCATGCAGCCAGTCTGAACTCGCCCCTCGAAGAAGTCGAGGGCGAGAGCCGCTCCGTCACCCCACGCGTCAGATCCAGCAGCGACGTATCCAGCGACCGCCCAATAGCGGCCAGCACCTCGCTAGACGGCTCCTTGCGTCCGCGCTCGATCTCGCTGAGGTACGGGGTCGAGACGCCCGCCCGCTTCGCCACCTCGCGCAGCGTCTCGCCGCGGCTCTGGCGGATCTCCCGCAGCTCTTCTCCGACGATCTCGCGCAGCAGTCTCTCGCTCATGGGTTCAGTCAAGCGCCTCAGTCGCGCCCAGCCGAGCGATTCTGCTCACAGCAGAAGCTAGAGCACCTCGCGCAGGATCGCCGGAATCAGGCTGGTGTCGTCGCCGACGTCGCCGCTGACGTTGAGCGCGAACGCGGTGCGGCCACTCTCGGTCAGGTAGCACCACTGCACCTGCGGCTTGAGCCCCGCGGGGTCGTCGCCGAAGCGCACCGCCATGTTCGACACGAGGCAGATCGCCCCGTCGATCTCGACGCGCTGCAGGTTCGGGGCGACGAGGCCGAGGCGCTCGGGCTCCAGGTACTGCACGTAGGGCTCGACGACCTCCTTGTCGACGACGAAGAGCTGGAAGGCCGACTCGACGTCGGGTGAGGCGTAGTTGCCGGCGCCGGCATCCACCCCGTAGGCGGCGGTGAGCGCTTCGAGATCCTGCTCGTGCCAGAGGTCGATGCGGTCCGCGGCGGATGGCTGCACGCTCGCGCGCTCGACGAAGCCGGGCAGCGTCGCGGGCAGCTCGAGCTCGTCGGTGGAGGCGTCAGACGCACCGATCGGGTCGCCGCCGCCGACCGACTGCCAGGCCTCCTCGGTGAGCTCGGCGAGGTCCTCGGGCAGAATGCGGGTCGGACCGAGCCAGATGCTCAGCGACTCGCTGCGCATCATGCACTCGCTGAAGGTGTCGCTCTCGGTCTCTTCGGTGGTGCTGGAGTGCTGCACGTAGCACTGCACGTCGCCGAAGGTCTGCAGCTCTCGCGGTGCGATGTCGACATTCAGCCACTCGGAATCCGACGAGGATGCCGGCAGAAAGTACCCATCGGCCTGCGTCGCCACCATGCGCAGCAGCATCATCTGGTTCATGTCGTCGCGCTGGTAGGCCTCGACAATCGCATCGGCGCCGTAGCTGTCGCTCAGAATCTGCTCGTCGACGTCGCGGTCGGCGCGGCGCGGCTTCTCGTTCTTCTCGGCCTTGTCGCTGCCGTTCTCCTCGTCGAACTCGATCGCCCAGGCCAGCTGGGTGGTCCAGTCGCCGATCGTCTCTGGCGCCGCGAACTCGAGGGTCTCGGTCTGCGCCTCGTCACCACCGGCCTCTGGCTCAGCCTCGGGCAGCAGGGCGCAGCCGGCGAGAGCGAGGACGACGGTGAGGGCGAGAGCAAACATGCGCATGCCTCACTATCTCACGGCGGCAATGTCAGCGGCCGGTCATACCGTCAAAGAAACAGGAACCTGTTTATTTGACCCAAGGAGAAACCCATGTTCACCGTCCTCACCGAGATCAACTGGCTGGCCGTCATCGTCGCCACGATTCCCTTCGCCCTGCTCGGCGGCCTCTACTTCAGCGTCATCGTGCCGAAGCCCTACGCCGCGGCCGTCGGCGCCCCTGCCAAGAACGGCGCGCTGTTCATCGCCGGCCCGATCGTGCTCAGCCTGGTCACGGTCATCACCAGTGCGATCCTGCTCAAGGCGCTCGAGGTCACCGCGATCGGCGACGGCGTCATCTTCGGCCTGCTCGTCAGCGTCGGCTACCTCGTGGCGCAGACGTTCACCATCGCGATCAACCCGGCCTTCGCGCGCCCGCTGCTCTACGGCCTCGTCAACGCTCCGTACTTCATCGTGTGCGGCACCCTCGCGAGCGTCATCCTCACCCTCTGGCAGTGAGCCACAGGCTCCCCGCGGCCGGGCGGGGAGCCTACGCTGGTGCCATGCACTTCGACCCCGCGCACACCGACGCGGCCGTCACCTGGACCCTCACTCGCGCAGCCCGCAACATCGAGCACCGGCTCACGGCCGTCATCGCCGAGTACGGGCTCTCACCCGTGCAGATGGGTGTGCTCGTGCAGCTCTCGACCTACGACTCGCTCACCCGCGCCGAGCTTGCCCGTCTCACCATGACCACACCGCAGAGCATGGCGGGGGTCATCGACGGCATGCTCGCGAAGGGGCTGCTGTCGATGAGCGGCGACGGTGGGCGTGGCCGACCGAACCCGATCACCATCACGCAGCAGGGGGCCGCCACCCTCGAGGCGCTGTGGCCGGCGTTCATGGAGGCCAACAGCGCGGAGGCGCTGGGGCTCACCGCGGCCGAGGCGGCATCCCTCAATAAAGTTCTTCACCACCTGCGCGAGCTCTAGCGGGCGATGCGCTGCAGACCGTCGAGCAGCACGTCGAGGCCGAACTCGAACTCGGTCTGGTCGTCGCACCAGCCGAGGGTCGACGCGGGGTCGTCGTGCGCGACCTCCGCCATCATGGCGACGAGGTGCGGCAGCTGCTCGGCATAGAGCGCGAGGGAACTGTCGCCCGAGCCGCTGTCGTCGAGCTCCTGCGAGAAGCCGAAGATGCGACTGCCGAGCGCGTGCATCGCGTGGTGGATGAACTCATAGCTGAGCCCGCCGTCGTGCATCGTGCCGATCACCCCGTCGACGTAGCGCACCATCGGCAGGCCGGGCTGGGTGAGCGTCTCGATCAGCGCCGGAGCCCACGGATGCCGCAGCAGCACCCGACGCGACGACAGGATGCGCCCACGCAGCTGCTGCACCCACGACCCCTCGGCGAGCTGCAGCTCGGCAGCCACCTCGAGAAAGACCAGGTCGACGACGCCGTCGAGAATCGCCTTCTTGTTCGGCGTGTGGTGGTAGAGCGACATCGCCTCGACGCCCAGCTCGTCGGCAAGGCGGCGCATGGTGACGGCCTCGATGCCCTGCGCATCAGCCAGGGCGACCGCTGTCTCGAGGATGCGCTCTCTGCTGAGCTTCATTCCCGAAGTTTAGCCTTGCGTCCTTACAGCGTAAGCCTTACGGTGTAAGGCATGAGAGCAGCGGTGTATCGAGAGTTCGGCGGTCCGGAGGTCGTGCGGGTGGAGCAGCTGCCCGACCCCACCCCCGGCCCGACCGAGGTGCTCGTGCGCGTGGCCGCCAGCACGGTGAGCGTCGCCGACTACCGCACCCGCAGCAAAGACCTGCCGCCCGGCCTCGGCTTCTTCGGACCGCTCGAACTCGGCGCGTTTCGCCCCCGGCACCCCGTGCTCGGCATGGATGCCTCCGGGGTCGTCGAACAGGTCGGCAGCGAGGTCACCCGCTTCACCCCCGGCGACCGGGTGCTCGCCCTGCCCGGGTCGCGCTTCG
>JBIIAR010000130.1:0-6729 GCA_044239765.1 Microbacteriaceae bacterium | reverse complement strand
TCGCGAGCCCGGCCTGGCCGATCGTCAGCGCGATGATGCGACCGGTGCGCGGCCGCGCGAAGACCTCGGCGAAGCCGCTGAAGCCGTCGGCGAAGCCGAGACCGACCATCGTCGCCACCGGCCACGCGAAGAAGATCCCCACGAAGGCGAGCGGCACGATGGCCGCCGCGGCTAGGGCTGCGCGATAGCCGACCACACCGCCAGCCATTCCTCGCGATTGGCGTCGATGTCGGCCGGGTCGATGGCATACGGGTTCTCAGCGACCGGGTACTGGTCCCAGCCATCGGGCAGCGTCGCCTTCGAGTTCACCGGGTAGACGTACATGTTCTCTGGAATGTCGTTCTGCACGGTCGGTGAGAACAGAAAGTCGACGAGCTGCTGCGCCTGCTTCTCATGCTCCGTGCCCGCGATGACGCCCGCGTACTCCGTCTGGGTGAAGCAGGTGTCGAGTAGGGCGCCGGTCGCACCGGCCGGCTCGAAGGGCGGGCTGGATGCGTACGAGACCACCAGCGGGCGGTCACCCTCGCTCGACGGGCCGCTGAAGTCGACGTAGTAGGCGTCGCTCCAGCTCGCGGCGATCTTCACGCCGTTCTCGATGAGCCCCTGCCAGTACTGCTGCCAGACGTCTTCGCCCGCCTCGTCGTTGGCCGCGATGGTCGCGAGCAGGAACGCGAGGCCGGGCGAGCTGGAGTTCGCGGCCTCGACCACCAGAAGGTCCTTGTACTCGGGCTTGAGCAGGTCGTCGAGGGTCACCGGCTCCTCGAGCCCGGCCTCGGTGAACCACTCGTGGTCGACGTTGACGCAGACGTCACCGCTGTCGATGGGGGTGAGGAAGCCGCCGCCGGAGCCGTCGGGCAGCAGGTACTTGCTCTCCGCATCCGTCACGTCGGGGCTGACGTACTCGGTGAGCACGCCAGCGTCGACGACGCGGCTGGCGAAGGTGTTGTCGATGCCGAAGACGACGTCGCCAAGCGGCGAGTCCTTCGTCAGCACGAGCTTGTTCGCGAGCTCGCCCGCGTCGCCGCCCGCCTGCACCTCCACCTCGATGCCGGTCTGCTCGGTGAACTTCGCGAGGGTGCCCTCGCTGAGCGCGAACGAGTCGTGCGTCACCAGGATGAGCTTGTCGTCGGGCTCGGGCTGCGTGCAGCCGGCGAGCAGGGTGATCGCGACGAGGGCGATGGGAATGTACTTCTTCATAACGTGCTCTCTCTTCTGAGGGGGCACGGGATTGTCAGAGCTGCCTCCCTGCGCTGGCATGATCCAGATCAGGTTCGACGGTCGAAGCTTCGATCAGCTTCCTCTCAGCCCGGCTCACCGGACTCCCGTGTTCACCCCCAGTGTAGCCCCGTCGCAAAACAGGAACTGTTGTGACGGGTGTTCACTCCGCGGCCAGAAAAGTGACTGTTGGACCTCCTCCTTCACACGTCTTCCTGAATTGCGAAAGCGAACGGATGCGGTGGTCACCCCAGCCACGAACGTCGCGACGCCGACACTGGCGCGATGCGATCGCCCCTCACCACCATCGACGCCCTCGGCCACGTCGCCACCCGCCGCCAGCTGCTGCAGCGCGGCCACACCGGCGGGCAGCTCACGGCGGCCGTGCGGCGCGGGCGGATCCGGCGGGTGCGCCGCGGGTGGTACGCGTCGCCGTCGGCGACGCTCGAGCAGACAGAAGCCGTCCGCATCGGCGGGCGGCTTTCCCATGCCAGCGCCGCGCAGCACTACGGGCTGTGGGCCGGGCTTGACGGCAGGCTCCATCTCAGCGTGACCAGAGGAGCGTCGCGGCTGCGGCCGCGCGGGGGTGCCATCGTGCACTGGGTTGCACCGGGCAGGCAAGACTTGAGCTCGCCGTCCACCTGGTGCGTCAGCCTCGAGGAGTGCCTGCGCGGCATGGTTCGCTGCTCTAACCGTGAGGACGCGATTGCATGCCTGGACTCGGCGATCACGGTGTTCCGGCTGAGTGAGCGCCGCATCCAGCGCATCTTCATGGATGAGCCCGCGCGTTGCCGGGCAATCGCGGCCGCAGCGCGCCCAGGCTCTGAATCGGGGGTCGAGTCGATCGTGCGGCAGCGGCTGGAGCGTCTCGGCGTGGCGCTGCGTCAACAGGTCGTGATCGAGGGGGTCGGCCGCGTCGACTTCGTGCTCGACGACTGGCTGGTCGTCGAGATCGACGGGTTCGAGTATCACAGCGACCCTGCGGCCTTCGAACGGGACCGTGCGCGCATGGCCGCGCTCGTGCGACTCGACCGCCTCGGGCTGCAGTTCAGCTATCGGCAGGTGATGTTCGGGTGGGCCGCCGTCGAGCAGACAATTTTGCACGCCCTGGGCTTCGTAAAACAGGAACTACTGTGACAGGGCTCTCCCAACAGCCAGTTTTCTGACCCCGCAGTATTCACCCTTCACAGGTGTTCCTGTTTTGCGACACAATGCCAGCATGGATGCAAGCGCTTACATGCAGTTCATCGACGAGCTGCAGTCCTCCCTCGAGAGCCGTCCAGAGGTGCTCGGCCTCGTGCTGCTGGGCTCTGCCGCGGCACGCGAGCGCCAAGACGAGTGGTCAGACCACGATTTCTTCGTGATCACCGCGGATGCCGCTGCCGAACCCATGCGACAGAACCTCACCTGGCTGCCAGATCACCCCTCCATCGCGCTCGCACCCCGCGAGACAGAGCACGGGTTGAAGGTGGTCTACGACAGCGGGCACGTGCTGGAGTTCGCCGTCTTCACCCTCAGCGAGCTCAGCCTCGCCGGCGCCAACGCCTACGAGGTGCGCTTCGACCGGGGCGGCGTGGCGGCGGTGATGGAGTCGTTGGTGAAGCGTCCACGGGAGCCGCGCGACGACGAGCGCGACCTCGCCCTCTTTATCAGCCTGCTGCTGATCGGGGTAGGGCGGGTGCGCCGTGGCGAGCTTCTGGTGGGTGGCAACCTCATCCGCACCTTTGCAGTCGAGCGCCTGCTGCGCGTGTTTGCGCACCGCACGCCGGATGCGCGGCTCGACGACCTCGACCCGTTTCGGCGCGTCGAGCTCGTGTTCCCCGACCTCCGGCTCGCCGAGGCCCTTCAGGCCGATCCCGAGGAAGCGGCAAGGCAGGTGCTAAGAATCGCCGAGGATCAGCTCGGCCCGATCGACGGCGCCGACGTGCTCAGACGGCGGTTGGGATGGGATCGAGAATGACGATAGGAATGTCACGCTCGGTCTTCTTCTGGTAGTCGGCGTAGTCCGGGTAGAGCGAGACCATGTAGTCCCAGCGCTCCGGCTTCTCGTCCGGGGAGGCGGTGCGAGCCGTCACCGGAAAGTAGTTGGGGCCGACCTGCAGCCATGCCGTCGGGTTCTCGACGAGGTTCGGGTACCAGAGCGGGTTGTCGTCCGCTCCGCCCTTCGATGCGACGAGAAGATAGGAACCCTGGTACTCGGCCCCGATGAGGCACGTGCGGCGCCACTGGCCGGTCTTGCGACCCTGGTAGGTGATGAGCAGCAGGGGCGAGTTGTAGCGAAAGACGGGCTTCTCACCGTTCGTCGCGACGTACTCGTCGATCTGCTTCTTGACCCAGGGTTCTGTGCTGTCGATGACGTCTACGGGAGCTTCCATGGTTCTAAACTACGTGCCATGTCTGATTCACCGCAGAATCTGCCGCTGCGCAAGCGACCGATCGACGTCGTCTTCGCAGTGATCTTCAGCCTGTTCATCGTGACCAGCTGCATTGCCGACCTGCTGCCAACGATCGGCATCGACTTCTCGCAGCCGACCGGCCACTTTCTCGTCGACTCCAACTACTGGTACGCCCACGACGCGGATCCCCTGTTCATGAACCCACCCGTCTGGATGCGCATCGTCACCGGCCTCAGCGCCTTCGTCTACCTGGCCTTCTACCTCGTTCTCGTGCCCTCGCTCATCCGGGGCTGGAACTTCATCCAGCTGCCCGCCGTCATCTACGCGACCATGATCGCTGGCGTCACCGGCATCATCGTCTTCGGCGTGGAGTTCTTCGGCGAGCCCGAGTTTCAGACGCAGAACCCGCTCAAGTTTCTCGCCTTCAACCTGCCCTACGTGATCGTGCCGCTCGTGCTGCTGGTGCGGATGCGCAAGCCGCTGCCGTTCACGCGGAGGTTCTAGACCTCGTCGGGTGTTCGCGGGTGGAGCGTCGTTCCCGTCACAGCGCGAACCGCATCGCCAGCTCGCTCCCCTGCGGCCCGCCGTGCTCGAACCCCAGTGCCGCGTAGAGGCCCATGGCTGCAGCATTGGACGGGTGCACCGTCAGCTGCAGCACCTCTCCCCCGCGCTCGCGCGCGAACTCGATCGCCGCCAGCACCACGGCCCGCCCATGCCCCCGCCCCTGAAACCGCGCGTCGATCATGAGGTTGCGCATCGTCCACGTCGCGCCCTCCTCGATGAGGGCGAGCACACCGACCGGCTCATCGGCGATCGCGACGAGCGGGTGAGAGACCGCGTTCTCGAAGCCGAGGTAGGTGCGCGCGAGAATGACGAACGCGACCGGCTCGCATCCCGCGACCATCCCGAGCTGGCCGGGGCCAACACGCAGGGCGCCGGCGGCGCGCCAGTTCGCGGCGGTGATGGACTCGAGTCTCATGCGACGTCACCCACATAGGCCATGGTGATGTTCTGTCCATCGAGGGTCACACCGACGGTCTCGAAGCCGAGTGACGCGTACAGCGCCCACCCGACCTCGTTGGCCGGCACCACGTTGAGGCCAATCCGCGTCACCGTCGAAGGCACCCACTGCGCCACGAGCTTCATCAGCGCGCGCCCGTGACCCTTGCCCTGGTGGGCCTGGTCGATCAGCACGTGGTGCACCCACGCGACGTCTCCGCGCAGTCCGACGCCGACGATACCGACGGCAACTCCGTCGGCCAGAAGCAGCAGCGGATGCCAGACCTGCCCGTCGGGGCTCACCGCGCACTTCGCGAGCAGGATCAGCGCGACCGGCTCGATCGAGGCCACGTAGGCAAGCCGGTCGGGCTGCACCCGAATCGCCAGCGCATCCTGCCAGTTGTCGTTGGTAATGGGTACGAGCTCACGCATCGAGCATCGCCAGCAGCGCGTCGACCGTTCTCAGGTTGCGGGCGGTCGCGGTCGGCCCGAGCGTCTTGATGAACGAGGGCTTCACCTTGCTCTGCGAGACGCCCTCTGGCGCCCACTGGTGGGCCCCCAGCGCACCGACGATGAAGACCTCGGGCTCGATGTCGACAGGAACAGGGACGGATGCCGGCACGGCCTCCATGAAGTACACAAACCCCCGCGACGGGTTGTCGGCAATCTCGCGAATCGGGATCTCGGCAGCCACCGCCCGAAACTGCTCGGCCGAGAGAATGAGCACCCGCGGTGAGACTCCAAACTGCTTCGACACGGCGGCCTCGACACGCTCGGCCCGCACAGCACCAGAGAACACCACATTGCCGCTCTGCAGATAGGTCTGCACGTCGTTCGCTCCCAGCGACTCAAAGAGGGAGCGCAGCGGCGCCATGCCGATACGCGGCTGCGTTCCAACGTTGATGCCGCGCAGCAGCGCGACCGACCGGGTCACTTCAGCGACTCGACGATGCGGTCGAGAAAGTCGTCGACCTGGTCCTGGTTGTAGCCCTCGCGAAACTTCGTCGGCTGAAAGCGCGCGTTGACGATCTCGAGCGAGGTGATGGGCGTGTGCGTGTCGACGGCGAGCGCGAGACGAGCGAGAAACGCGTCGACCTCGGCCTTGTCATAGCCTTCGCGCCACCGGGTAACCGAGAAGGTGGTGGAGCGGATTTCGGCAGAGGTGAGCATCGTTTCAGGGTACTCCGCAACCCTCTGAGGCAATTCAGGCGACGCAGATATGGTGATGGCTTCAAACCCAAGGAGAAGCGTGACGACGACCTGGCCCGGATCTGCCTACCCGCTTGGAGCCACCTTCGATGGCAACGGCACCAACTTCGCCCTCTTCAGCGAGGCAGCAGAGAGAGTCGAGCTGTGCCTCTTTGAGGAGGACGGCACCGAGACCCGCGTCGAGCTGACCGAGGTCGACGCCTTCGTGTGGCACGCCTACCTGCCGCAGATCCAGCCCGGACAGCGCTACGGCTACCGCGTGCACGGCGAGTACGACCCCGCCAAGGGGCTGCGGGCGAACCCCAACAAGCTGCTGCTCGACCCCTACGCGAAGGCCACCTGCGGCGAGATCGACTGGGACCAGTCGCTGTTCAGCTACAACTTCGGCGACGAGGACAGCCGCAACGACGACGACTCGGCCCAGCACATGATGCTCGGAGTCGTGGTCAACCCCTTCTTCGACTGGGCAGGCGACCGCCAGCCCCGCATTCCGTACTCGCAGTCGCTCATCTACGAGGCGCACGTCAAGGGGCTCACCGAGACGCATCCGGGAATCCCCGACGAGCAGCGCGGCACCTACAGCGGTGTCGCGCATCCGGTGATCATCGACCACCTGCAGAAGCTCGGTGTGACCGCGATCGAGCTCATGCCGGTGCACCAGTTCGTCAATGACTCGACCCTGCAAGACAAGGGACTGAGCAACTACTGGGGCTACAACACGATCGGCTTCTTCGCCCCGCAGAGCACCTACTCGGCGAGCGGCGAGCTCGGGCAGCAGGTGCAGGAGTTCAAGGGCATGGTGCGCTCGCTGCACGCGGCGGGCATCGAGGTGATTCTCGACGTGGTCTACAACCACACCGCGGAGGGCAACCACCTCGGGCCGACGATCAGCATGCGCGGCATCGACAAC
>JBIIAR010000129.1:0-6756 GCA_044239765.1 Microbacteriaceae bacterium | reverse complement strand
ACGATCGAGAAGGCCGGGCGAATGTCGATGTGGCCGAGGGCCTCGCGGCCGAGTCCGCCCTCGTTGGCGAGTGCGCCGACGATCTGGCGGGGCTCGACGCGCTGACGGCGTCCGACCTCGATGCGGTAGGGCGCGAGCTTCTTGCTGGAGTCGCGGGGGCGCTTCTCTGGGCTGTCCGGACGGTCGTCACGGAACGAGCGGCCCTCGCGCGGGTTGCTGCGCTCTTCGCGCGCCTGGCGCGCGAAACGGGGGTCGTCGGGCGAGAGCAGCAGGGGAGTGCCGCCCTGAGCGACAATCGCCAGCGCGGCGGCGACATCCGACTCGACGACGTCATGGTGCTCGACGTAGTGGCGCACGATGTCCCTGAAGTCGTTGAGCTGGGAGTCGTCAGCGAGAGCGGCGGTGATGGCGTCGTCGAAGCGGGTGAGGCGGGTGGTGTTCACGTCGTCCACGCTCGGCATGCGCATCTCGACCATCGGCTGCCGGGTGGCTCGCTCGATCTGGTCGAGAAGGCGGCGCTCGCGCGGCGTGACGAAGCTGATCGCCGCTCCGCTGCGTCCGGCTCGTCCCGTGCGGCCGATGCGGTGCACGTATGACTCGGTGTCGATCGGGATGTCGTAGTTGACGACGTGCGAGATGCGCTCGACGTCGAGGCCGCGGGCCGCGACATCCGTCGCCACCAGGATGTCGAGCTTGCCGTTCTTGAGCTGCTCGACCGTGCGCTCGCGCTGCGCCTGCGGCACGTCGCCGCTGATCGCCGAGGCGCTGTAGCCGCGGGCACGCAGCTTCTCTGCGAGCTGCTCCGTCTCGTTCTTGGTGCGCACGAAGACGATCATCCCCTCGAAGTTCTCGACCTCGAGAATGCGGGTGAGGGCGTCGATCTTCTGCGGGTACGACACCATCAGGTAGCGCTGCGTGGTGTTCGCCGAGGTGGTCGTCTTGTTGGCGACCGTGATCTCCTCTGGATCGTGCAGGTACTTCTGCGAGATGCGGCGGATCTGCGCGGGCATGGTCGCGGAGAAGAGGGCGATCTGCTTGTCGTCAGGGGTGTCGGCGAGAATCGTCTCGACGTCTTCGGCGAAGCCCATCTTCAGCATCTCGTCGGCCTCATCGAGCACGAGGTACTTGAGGGCGGAGAGGTCGAGGGTGCCCTTCTCGAGGTGGTCCATGATGCGGCCGGGGGTGCCGACGACCACGTGCACGCCACGGCGCAGTGCGCTCAGCTGGGTGCCGTAGCCCTGGCCGCCGTAGACGGGCAGCACATGCACGCCCTTGAGGTGGGCGGAGTAGCGCTCGAAGGCCTCGCAGACCTGCAGGGCGAGCTCGCGGGTGGGGGCGAGCACGAGCGCCTGCGGCGTCTTCTGCGACAGGTCGAGGCGGTCGAGGATCGGCAGCGCGAAGGCTGCCGTCTTGCCGGTGCCGGTCTGCGCGACGCCGAGCACGTCGCGTCCGCCGAGCAGGGTGGGGATCGTCGCGGCCTGGATCGCCGACGGGGTCTCGTAGCCGACGTCCTTGAGGGCCTTGAGCACTGCATCCCCGAGGCCGAGGTCGGCGAAGGTGATGGTGGGGGCGGAGTCGGAATCTGAGGACGTCATACCCCAACGGTAGCCGCCCACGCCCGTGGCTCGGGACCTATGACCCTGCCGCACGGCCGGCGGGCGGCGCACGATGGCCCTATGACAACCATCACCGTAGGAATCAGCGGCACCGCCACCGCGCATCCCGCCCTCGACTGGGCGGTTGAGCGCGCCCTCTCTGTCGACGCCGAGGTCGAGCTCGTGCATGTCATCGACGTGAGCTGGGGTGCACCGCCGCCCGAGTTCATCGAGTCAGCGGTGCTCGAGGCAGAGCAGAAGCTGCACAGCCTCGAGACCCTCACCGTGCAGCAGAACCCCACGCTGCGGCTGCGCTCCGTTGTGCGCATCGGCGCCCCGGTGGCTGAGCTGGCCGCGGGTGCAGAGTCCTCCGACCTCTTGGTGATCGGCTCGCACCGCGCCCACAAGAACGCGGAGCATGCCTCGAGCCACCGGCCGGCTCGCATCGCCGCTGCCGCAGCCTGCTCTGTCGTCGTCGTGCCCGACGACGAGGGCGGAAAGCGCCGAGGCATCGTCGTAGGAGTCGACGGCTCCGCCGCATCGGATGCCGCTGTCGCCTTTGCCGCGAAAGAAGCCGACCGCTATGGCGAGAAGCTCTCGGTGATCTACTCCTGGTTCGCTCCTCAGCCGTGGGCCGAGACGAGCCTCGCGTTCCTCTGGCCCGGCGAGCCCCATGACGAGGACCGCCTCATCGTCGCCGAGGCGATCGCCGGTCTCGCCGAGGACTACCCCGACCTCGCAATCGAATCCGATGTCGTGCTCGACGACCCTGCGAACGCCCTCCTGAACGCGAGCAGCCACGCCCGCATGCTCGTCGTCGGCAACCGCGGGCGTCACGGCTTCGCGAAGGCCCTGCTCGGCTCGGTCAGCGAGTCGGTCGTCTGGGGGCTGCGCAGCACGGTGGCGGTGATCCGCTGATGCCAACCGCTCACCCGGCGCAGCTCATCGGCTCCCTCGCGCCCACGCTCTCCCGCTGGCTATGGCTGGTGAAGTGGTTCTTGGCGATCCCGCACTACATCGCCCTGTTCTTCCTCGGAATCGCCCTCGTGGTCACCACGGTCATCGCCTTCTTCGCGATCCTGTTCACCGGCAGGTACCCCCGCGGCCTCTTCGACTTCGCCGTTGGGGTGCTGCGCTGGGGCTGGCGGGTCGGCTTCTACACCTATTCGGCCCTCGGCACGGATGAGTACCCGCCCTTCACACTCGCCCGAACCACCTACCCGGCCGACTTCGATGTGGAGTACCCGCAGCAGCTCTCGCGCGGTCTGGTGCTGGTCAAGTGGTGGCTGCTCGCGATTCCGCACTACCTGCTGCTCGGGGCGATCTCGGGCGGAGCTGCGTCCTACACGCGCACCTACAACGCGTCGGGTGACGGCAGCGACTTCGTCGAGCGCACGACATCGTCGGCTCCGGGCCTGCTCGGCCTGCTCGTGCTCATCGCTGCCTTGGCCGTGCTCTTCACTGCGGTCTACCCGCGAGCGCTGTTCGCACTCATCATGGGCATCAACCGCTGGAGCTACCGGGTCAGCGCCTACGTGCTGCTGCTCACCGACACGTACCCGCCCTTCCGCCTCGACCAGGGCGAGGCCGAGCCTGTTCCTCTGGTGACCGAAGGCGGCTGAGCCCGGAACACCAGACGCCGCTGCACGGCAAAGCTGGCGAGGTAGAGGGTTGCGTCGGTGATCACCTTCGCCGCCAGCAGCGGCAGCCCCAATGCGGTGAGTCCCGCCAGCAGGCCGTAGCTTGCCGCCAGCAGCGCGATTGCGAGTCCGAAGTAGCCGGTTACGTGACGCCTGAGGTTGCCCGGTTCCCTCGTGCCGAAGACCAGGTGGCGGTTGACCACGAAGTTGACCGTCGCACTCATGATGCGCGCGCCGATGACCGAGCCGAGCAGGGATCCGGTCGCCACGTAGAGCAGCTGCAGCAGCACGAGGTCGAGCAGAAAAGCGGTGAACGACGACGCCGCGAACCGCAGCATGGGCAGCATGACGCGCGTCGAGTCGACGATCGGGCGAAAGTGCGATGACGCGTTCTCGTCGAGGTAGATGGTCTCGATCTGCAGCTCGTGCACCGCGAAGCCAGCCGACTGGGCCTCGAGCAGCACGTTGAGCTCGTACTCGAAGCGCTCGCCCCGCACCGTCGTCAGCCAGCCGATCGAGGCGGCGGGAAATCCGCGCAGCCCGGTCTGGGTGTCGTGCACCGCGAGACCCGAGGCCGCGCGAAAGAGCCGGCGGCTGATCGCGTTGCCGGCGCGGCTGCGCAGGGGCACCGAGCCGGTGAAGCGGCGACCGCCGAGCACGATGCTGTCTGACGACCGCAGGGTCTCAGCGACGCGGATGATGTCGGTCGTCGAGTGCTGGCCGTCACCGTCGGCGGTGACGACATCCTCACCCGGCCACCGGGACTGCGCGTAGCGAAACCCGGCCTTGAGCGCGTGACCCTTGCCCCGGTTCTGCGGGTAGCTCAGCACGCGTGCCCCGGCCACCCGCGCTGCCTCGAACACGGACGCGTAGTCGGGTCCGCTGCCGTCGTCGACAACGAGCACGGTCAGCCACGGCACTGCACCGCGGATGCCCGCGACGACGTCGAGCAGGCGAAAGGTCGGCTCGTACGAGGGGATCAGGATGATCATGGCTGCCTCAGCTCGCGATGTAGAGGATGTCGGAGGTGGCGCGTTCGCCACCGTTGGAGGGCTGGTTGACGACCTCGCCGTTGAAGTAGAGGGTCGAGCTGCCGCCGCCGTCGAGGTTGTAGGCGGTCTCGGCCCCGAGGGAGGTCATGATCTCGGCGAGCTCGGTCAGGGTGACGCCCTTGCTGTAGCCCTCGTCGCGTCCGTCGACGACCACGAAGACGAGGTGGTTCTCGTCGATGACGCCGACCGCGGTGCGCGGCTGGTCGCCCTGGATCGAGTGGTTGCCGATGTTCGTGTCGACCTCGACGTCCTCGATTCCGTCGACAACCGCGCCGTTCTCGACGATTGCGGGGCCGAACGACAGGGTGTTCCACACCCCGTCGGCGATGAGCTCTGCGGCGCTGGTGGTGGTCTCGTCGTACACGGCGACCGTGCCATCCGTGTAGAAGGCGAGACCCTGCCGCGCGCCCTCGTCGCGGTAGACGACGCCGTTGCGGATCACGATGCCGGTGTCGCGAAAACCGTAGTAGTCGCCGTTGACCGCGAGAATCGCGTCATTGTCTGCGGCGATCGACGAGGTGAGGTCGGTGATGTTCTCGCCGAAGGAGTCGTCGGCGAAGGCCGACGTGAGCACGGTGGCGTCGGCGAGCACGACATCGGCGACGTAGTAGGTGACCGTGTCATCGCCCGAACCCGTGACGACCTGCGAAACGGTGATCGTCGCCGAGTCCGACTCGTAGGTCGTGTCGGTGATGACGGCGTCGCTCGTGTCGTAGTCGGTGGCGTCGACACTGGCGTTTGCTGCCTGGTAGGCGGCCGTGTCGCTGACCTCGACGTGCTCGACCACGAAGCGGTCGAGGGCCCACGCGGTGCCACTGCCGAGAACGAGGGATGCGGCCAGGGCCCACCCGATGATGATCCTGCGTTTCTTTGCCATGCTCCGTTTCTACGGAGCAGGTCTACGCGGGTTCACTGTCGCGGCTGTGAGGTTCCTATGCCTAGTAGAGGTCGAGCTGCAGACCGGCCGGCGCTGCATGCTCGTCGAACCATTCCTCGGCGTACTCCGTCTGGGCGTCGGCGGCCCTCTCGGAGCGGCTGTCGGGGCTCACCAGCACCCGGTCGCGATCAACCTGGTAGAACAGGTAGCCGAAGCCCGAGAGGTCGTCAATCGAGGCGAGGTAGTCGTCCATCTGGGCACAGGTCTCATCGAACAGCTCCGGCTTCTCTGGCGTGAGCTGCTCGAGCTCCCAGTAGGCAGAGGTCTTCTCGTCGCGTCCGGTGCTCACCGAGGCGAAGGGCCAGCCCTCGGTGAGGTCGACAGCCATGTCGCAGAGGTGCTGAAACGAGGCCATGCCCTCGAGGGTGAGCCGCAGTCCGTGCTCGGCGCTGAGAGAGACCTTCGCCCCTGTCATCTCGTCGGTGACGTAGGGCTCGAAGGCCTCGATCTGGTCGAGGGCGCTGAGGCCGTTCTCGTAGAGGATGCCTTCGTAGGTCACCGCCGAGCCGTACTCCTCGCCGAAGTCGATCGCCGCAGCCTGCTCGAGCACCGAGAAGTCGTCGGTCTCGATGGTGACCGTGAGGCCGCAGTTCTCCTCGGAGCCCGGGAGGGGGCCCGTGCACGAGTAGCGAGCGGTCAGCTGGTCTTGCATGCCCGCGGCGGCGACAGCGGCATCCGCTCTCTGCTGGCCGGCCTGGGCCTTGGGGCCCGGTCCGCAGCCGGTCAGCGTGCCTAGCACCACGACAGTGATGAGGGAAAGGGTCAGGATTCGCACGTGACCACCGTAACCCGGGTGGCTAGGTTGGCCTCATGGCCAGTGAAGCGACGACGATCCAGGTGGGCGACCACGAGGTGCGCATCTCGAGTCCGAGCCGGGTGCTATGGAAAGAGCCGGGCATCACCAAGCTCGACCTCGCGCAGTACGTCGTCGACGTCGGTGAGGCCTTCGTCACGGCGAACGGCAACAGGCCCGTCTCCCTTGAGCGCTTTGGCGATGGCGTGGACGGCGAGAGCTTCTTTTCGAAGAATCCGCCCAAGGGCGCTCCCGACTACGTTGATGCCGTGACGGTCACCTACCCCAGTGGGCGCTCGCACCCGCAGGTCGTGATCCGTGAGCCCGCCGCCGCGGTCTGGGCCGTGCAGATGAACACCGTCGTCTTTCACCCCTGGGCGTCGCGCGCCGACAACTCGGACAACCCCGACCAGCTGCGCATCGACCTCGATCCCTTCATCGGAACCGACTTCGACGACGCCGTGCCGGTCGCTCTTGAGCTGCGAAAGGTTCTCGACGAGGCGGGACTCACGGGTTTCATCAAGACGTCGGGCAACCGCGGGCTGCACGTCTTCGCGCCGATCGAGCCGACCCACGAGTTTCTCGACGTGCGGCACGCGGTCATCGCGATCGCCCGCGAGCTCGAGCGGCGTATGCCCACCAAGGTCACCACCAACTGGTGGAAGGAGGAGCGCGGCGAGCGCATCTTCGTCGTCTTCAACCAGGCCAACCGCGACCGCACGATGGCGGGCGCCTACAG
>JBIIAR010000127.1:0-6846 GCA_044239765.1 Microbacteriaceae bacterium | reverse complement strand
GGAAGTCCTTGATGGGCTTCGCTGCCTGGTCGGCGATCGACTGCTGCGCCTTGATGAGCTGCTTGAGGAACGGCTTGGCGGCGTCGAGGCCCTGCGAGACAACTGCCTCGTCGGGCTTGGTGGCGCCGGCCTGGATGAGGTCCCAGCTGCCCTCGGTGGCCTCAGCCTCGACCATCATGATCGCGACATCCTCGACGCCGTTGGCGTCGGTGACGAGGCGACCGGCGACGGTCAGGTCGAAGACAGCCTCGGCGAGCTGCTCGTGCTTCGGGAAGGCAACCCACTGGTCGCCGATGAGGGCGAGGCGGATTCCGCCGATCGGTCCGTAGAACGGCAGACCCGAGATCTGGGTCGACGCCGAGGCGGCGTTGATCGCGAGGGCGTCGTAGAACTCGCCGGGGGCGATGGACATGACGGTGATGACGATCTGCACCTCGTTGCGCAGGCCCTCGACGAAGGTCGGGCGCAGCGGCCGGTCGATGAGACGGCAGACGAGGATGGCCTCGGTGGAGGGGCGTCCCTCACGGCGGAAGAAGGATCCGGGGATCTTTCCGGCGGCGTAGGAGCGCTCCTCGACGTCAACCGTCAGCGGGAAGAAGTCGAACCCGTCGCGCGGGTGCTTTCCTGCCGACGTCGCCGAGAGGATCATGGTGTCTTCGTCGAGGTACGCGGCGACGGCACCCTGTGCCTGCTGCGCGAGTCGACCGGTCTCGAAACGGACCGTTCTGGTGCCGAACTTGCCGTTATCGATAACGGCTTCGGCGAACTTGATTTCTGGACCCTCCATTGGGGGGTTTCTCCTCTTTGTTTTACGTCCGGCCCCGAATGGGCAGGACTCTGCGAGGAGCAGGAGCGGGCAGGAGGCGTATACGCACGCACCCAATGAGAGGGGCGTCTGGCCAACAGTAGAAAGTCTCTGAGCGACTCAGAAATTCACCACCGTGGACCAGCTTCTTGCCAGCCTGCTCCGGTATTGCTTCGTTCAGGGTAGCAGGTGGGCCTGAAAATCGGGCGGATACGGCGCGCACTTCGCGAACAACAGGTCGACATCGGAACTGGATGCCGGCAGCTCAACCGACAGGAACGGATGCCACCAGCCCGACTGGCCCTCACCCCCGTCGGCGAAGGCCGCGCGGCTCGGCACCTCGGTGACCGCGACCCCCACAGCGCCCGCGCACGGCACGAGCGTGTCGACGTAGTAGTCGTACAGCTCGTCGAGCTCCTCGACGCTGAAGTCGGCGAACACGGTGTCATACTCGGGCAGCTGCTGCGTGCAGTGGTACCAGGCAAGCGCGCCCTCCCCCGACTCGTCGACATTGGTGAAGCCGTCGTTGCGGTCGTAGTTCACCAGGGAGTAGCCGGCGTCGTTCATGCAGCGGCGCATGAGGTTCGCCCAGCCGTTGGGCAGTGCGAAGCGCACCGGCTGGGCGGCAGGGCGGTCGATACCGCCGGGGCCGGGATTGAAGGCCGCGTCGAGGCGCTGCTGGAGGTGCAGGGAGACGTCGGCCGGGCTGTCCGGCGGTTGCGCGGCGCAGCCGGTGAGCGCGATGGCAAGGGTGAGGAGGAGAACGCGCCATCGCATCCGTTAAGTATCGATCTCAGCGGGCGATCGTGGGAGCCTTTCGGCGATCGGGCGGCGCGATGCTCACCAGCTCGGAGTGCTTGGCGACGCGCCCGTCGCCCGCGGTGCGGCCGATGAGGCGGCGGCCCATCCACGGGCGCACGTGCACCCAGAGCCAGCGGGCGTTCGACACCCACTCGTCTTCTGCGCCCGGCTCGTCGTGCATGGCAAGGTCGAGGTCGCCGAGGGTGTCGGCTCCGGGAACCCCGAGCACGGTCGCCGCACGATAGCTGAGCAGCCGGTGGCCGTGCGAGCTGAGGTGCACCCTGTCTTCGGCCCACGTGCGCGGATCGGCACAGGCCGGGTCGCCTGAGAAGTCGAGCAGCATGCACCCGGAGCGCTCCGCATAGTCGCGCAGCACGACATTGAAGCGACGGATGCGGCGCTGCAGCGCACCGAGATAGCGCCGATGCGGCGCAAAGGGCGCAACCACGAGCACATCGGCCCCGCTGGCCCGCAGCTGCACGATCTGCTCCCCGAGCCGGTGGGCGAGGCGCGTCGACCGTGCGCCGAGCTGCACGAGGTCGTTGGCGCCAATGAGCACCGAGACCAGGTCGGCCTGGAGCTCGAGCGCCCGTGGCAGCTGGTGGTTGACGACGTCGTCGATGCGGCGGCTGCGCACCGCGAGGTTGGCGTAGAGCAGCGGCTCGCGGCGTCGGCCGCTGTGGGCCAGCAGCTCGGCGAGGCGGTCGGCCCAGCCCCGAAACTCGCCCTTCGCCTGCCGGGAGCTGTCGGAGAGGCCCTCGGTCAGCGAGTCGCCGACGGCGACGTAGCGCTTCCAGGTGTTCGCGACCGGTGCGGGGCGGTCGGAGACGATCGCGTCGCGGTAGTGGCCGATCAGCTCGTCGCCCAGGCTCGCCCACGTGCGGTGCGCGACGCTCGCCCGCGCCGCGACCGCGAAGGCACGGCGCTTGGCGGCATCCCCGACGAGGTCGAGCACCCGCGAGCGCAGGTCGTCGAGGTTGCCCGGCTCGTAGAGCCAGCCGGTGCGGCTGTTCTGCACAAGGTCGAGAGGGCCGCCCTTTCCGGTCGCGACGACGGGCACGCCGCTGGCGAGGGCCTCCTGCACGGTCTGGCAGAAGGTCTCGTTCTCACCGGGGTGCACGAAGACATCGAAGCTCGCGGCGTAGCGAGCGAGGTCGTCGCCGCTCTGGAACCCGAGAAAGAGGGCGTTCGGCAGCGCGGCCTCGAGGGCGGGCCGGCTGGGTCCGTCGCCGACGATGACGATGCGCGTGCCGGGAATGTCGGCGAGCACCCGCAGGTCGTCGACCTGCTTCTCTGGCGCGAGCCTGCCGACGTAGCCGATGAGCAGTTCGCCGGTTGGAGCGACGGATGCCCGCCAGGCCTCATCACGCTTGCCCGGCGAGAACCGCTCGCCATCGACCCCGCGGGCCCAGAGCCGCACGCGCTGCACCCCGATGGAGCCGAGCTCGGCGATTGACGCGCTCGACGGTGCGAGAGTCATGGTGGCCCGGTTGTGCAGGCGGGTGACATGAGCCGAGAGCGCGGCCGTCGCGGGCGCGATGCCATAGCGCTGCGCGTAGCCGGGAATGTCGGTCTGGTAGATCGCGACCGTCGGAATGCCGAGGGAGTCGGCGGCACGCAGCGCCTGCCAGCCGAGCACGAAGGGCGAGGCGAGGTGCACCACATCGGGCTTGAAGCTCTTGAGAATGCCGGTGAGGCGCAGGGCGCTCGCGAAGGTGATGCGAACATCCGGGTAGGTGGGCAGCGGCACCGAGCGCAGCAGCGCGAGCTCTGCGCCGTGCAGGTGCTCGTCGCCCGGGGTCTGGTCGGCGGTGCCCGGCGCGATGACCAGCACCTCGTGGCCTCTCGTCTGCAGGTGCCGCAGCATCTGCAGCACCGAGTTGACGACGCCGTTCATCTGGGGAAGGAAGGTTTCTGCGACGATCACGATCTTCACGAATCTCAGGCTCGCACCTCTTCTGCCCGTGCTGAACCTGTTTCACCCAACGTTCCCCCACCCGTCATCTTGGGTAGCTATAACTAGGGGGTGTCAGAGACCTGGATGCTCGCGCTCGCCGGGTCGCCGTGGCTGTTCCCCGCGCTGTTCGCCCTCGTGGTCGGCGATGCCTTTCTCGTGGTGCTGCCGAGCGAGACGGTCGTGGTCGCGCTCGCGGCAATGTCGGGCGCGACAGGCACGCCCTCCCTGCTGCTTCTCATCCCGGTGGCCGCCGCCGGCGCCATCGTCGGCGACTCGCTGTGCTTTCTCATCGGCCGCGCGGTGGGCCACGACCGCTGGGGCTGGCAGAGCCGCGGGCGGCTGGGCGCCGCGATCTCGAAGGCCCGGCAGACGGTGCTCGATCGCCCGGCGGTGCTGATATTCACCGCCCGGTACATTCCCTTCGCCCGCATCGCCGTCAACCTCTCTGCGGGTGCGGCAGGCATGGCGTACCGCCGCTACCTGCCACTCAGTGCCGCGGCGGGAACGGGCTGGGCCATCTACAACAGCGTGATCGGCCTGTTCTTCGGGCGCCTGCTGTCGTCCACTCCCCTGCTCGCGATCGTCATCTCTGTTGTGGCGGCGATCGCCCTGGGGGTGCTGGTCGACCTGATCGCTAGACGGCGCTCAGCACGCGCGGCGCAGCCACCGGACGCCCGAGGCTGACCACACGCCAGCCGGCGGCGCGCCAGCGCTCGACGTCAAGGCAGTTGCGCGCGTCGATGACGATGCGCGAGCGCACCCTGATGGCGAGAAGAGCGGGGTCTGCCTCCCGGTACTCCTTCCACTCGGTGAGCACGAGAAGCACGTCGGCGTCGGTCGCGGCGTCGAGCATGTCGTTGCGGTAGTCGAGCGAGGGCATAACGCGCCTCGAGGTCTCGATCGCCTGAGGGTCGGTCACGGCGACGAGCGCTCCCTCGAGAATGAGGCGGCAGGCGACGTCGAGTGCCGGCGAGTCACGAATGTCGTCCGACTCCGGCTTGAACGACAGCCCGAGCACCCCGACCCGCCGCCCGACCACCGCGCCCCCGAGCTCGGCGCGCACCAGGGTGACGACTCGGTCGCGGCGGCGGAGGTTCACCCTGTCGACCTCGCGCAGAAAGCTGAGCGACTCGCCGACACCGAGCTCCTCGGCGCGCGCGATGAATCCGCGGATGTCCTTGGGAAGGCAGCCGCCGCCGAAGCCGAGTCCGGCGTTGAGAAAGCGACGCCCGATCCGGTCGTCCTGGCCGAGGGCGTCGGCGAGCTGGGTGACGTCGGCTCCGGCAACCTCGGCGATCTCGGCCATGGCGTTGATGAAAGAGATCTTGGTGGCGAGAAAGGCGTTCGCGGCAACCTTGACCAGCTCGGCGGTGGCGAAGTCGGTGACCATGCGCGGTGTGCCAACAGCGAGGATGCTCGCGTACACCTCGTCAAGAACAGCGGACGCCGATTCCTCGTTGACCCCGTACACCAGTCGATCCGGGTGCACCGTGTCGGCGATGGCGTGCCCTTCGCGCAGAAACTCGGGATTCCACGCCAGCGTCGCGCCCGCCGCCTCGATCGTGGCCGCGAGGTGCGCGGCGGTGCCGACCGGCACGGTCGACTTGCCAACGACAAGGTCGCCCGGCTTGAGAACGAGCAGCAGGTCGGCGATGGCGGTGAGCAGGTGGCTGAGGTCGGCGGAGCCGGTGGCGCTCTGCGGCGTGCCGAGCGCGAGAAAGTGCACCCTCGCGCCTCGCGCTGCCTCGATCGAGTCGCTGAAGGCGAGCCGGCCAGAGGCGATTCCCTCGGCCAACAGCTCGGGCAGGCCGGGCTCGTAGAAGGGCGACTCGCCGCGCTGCAGCAGGTCGATCTTGCGCTCATCGAGGTCGATGCCCACGACATCGTGACCGAGACTTGCCATGGCCGCCGCGTGAACCGCACCGAGGTAGCCGCATCCAATGACAGATATCCGCATGGTCTGACGCTAGATTTTCGCGTTGAACAGGCGACGACGCGCCGGTATCGCGTCTCAGTACAGTTGGGGACGCTCCGGGCCGCAGGTCTGCTCGAGCTGCTCGTACTGAACCGTGCTGATTCCGACGTCAACCGAGTAGTACGGGCTCCACTGCCCCGCGATCGCGAGAAACTCCACCCGGGTTGGGGCCGTCGAGGGTGTGAACCCGTTGAGCACCATGCACGGCACGAGCGACTTCAGGTAGTAGTCGTAGATGTAGTCGAGCTGGGCATCGGTGAGCACCATGTCGCGCTCATCGAACTCCCGCGGGTTCGCGGCGATGCACTCATAGAATGCACGCTGCATCGCCGGGTCGTCGACTGCGCCCCCGCTGTCGGCAATGAGGGCTGCACCGTCGTCTGTCGACCACTCGAAACTCTGCAGCTCGAAGCCCTGCCGCGTTACACATTCGAAGACGGCTTGCCCCCAGGCGTCAATGTCGAGGGCCGGCCCGGGTTCGACCAGCGGAGGGCTGCCGGGCAGCCCGGTGCGCGCCCACGTCTGCACCAGCGCGTTCTGCTGCACGGCGGCGATCTCGGACTCGCTCGGGCCGGGCGGGGGCACCGCGACGCATCCGCTCAGCACGAAGGCTGCAGCGATCACTGCTGCCAGGCGTGCGCTCATGGCACCAGTATCGCGGACAGCGCTACAGCTCGGGCATCTCTGGGCCGCACACCGCAATGAGCTCCTCAAGCGGGCGCGTGGTCAATGACGGCGAGATCGACCAGTAGGGCGACCACACGCCGTAGATCTCGTGAAACTCGGCCCGCGATGGCACCTCAGAGAGTGCGTAGCCCTGATCGAGAATGCAGGGCACGAGCCAGTCGGCGAAGTAGTCGTAGATGAAGTCCAGCTGGGCCGGCGTCCTTACCTCGTCGGCGGTGTGCACGAAGCCGTAGGCGGCAACACAGGTGTAGAAAGCCAGTTGCACGACCGGGTCACCGGCGGGACCCTCGGCCGGCCCATAGAGCATGTAGCCGCGGCTGCTGCTGAACTCCCACGACTGGCCGCCCACGCCAGCGTGCTCCATGCACTGGCCGACAGCCATGACAGAGTCGTTGACGCTCGACTGGGGCTGCGGATCGACGGACGGCGGCTCCCCCGAGAGCCCGCTGTTCGACCAGCTCAGCTCAAGCATGCGGGCCTGGAAAGCGGCGAGATCCACCTCGGTCGGCCCGGGCGGCGGCGTCGCAACGCAGCCGGAAAGCACGAGCGCCGCCGCAACGAGTGCGGCGGCGCGTGCGTTCATGGCACCAGTATCGCCCTACTGGGCCCCGAAGGCCCCCA
>JBIIAR010000125.1:0-6871 GCA_044239765.1 Microbacteriaceae bacterium | reverse complement strand
ATGGCGCCCCCGCCCTGACCGCACACGGCACCCTCTACAAGGCGCTGGCCCGCATGACCGAGGCGGGACTCCTCACCGCCGAGTGGGAGGACCACGCCCCCGCCGAGGCAGAGGGGCGCCCACGCCGCCGCCTCTACCGGGTAACCGGTGAGGGCGCGAAGGCGCATGCGGCCGCCCAGGTCGCTGTGCCGCTCGTGAGCCCGAAGGTGAGCCTCGCATGAGCACCGCCGAGCTGATCATGCGCTGGTGCGACCTCTACACGCGCGGCCTCAGCCCCGCGGTGGCGGGCGACCGCCGGGAGGAGCTGGCGAGCGACCTGTGGGAGCACGCGGCCCACGAGCCGAGGGCATCGGCCGCGATGCTCTCGCGGGCGATTCGCGGGGTGCCCGCTGACCTTGCGTGGCGGTACGAGGAGCGGCGCCGCGTGCGCGGGTTGCTGCCGCGATCGCAGCGAATCGTCTCTGGGACGGTGTCGGCGCTGGTGCTGGCGGCCGCATCCGCGCTGATTGTCTTCGGGGTGGTGGCGATCAGCCGCACGTCGGCCATGGCGCTGCGGGGCGAGATCCGGCCCTTCTCTGAGACAGCAAGCTGGGTTATCGGGCTCACCGCCCTCGCCGTCGTCGGCCTGCTGCTTCTCGTGCGGCAGCGCACCCGCTGGCTCGGCGCGCTCGTGCTCGCGGCCAGCTCTGCCCTTGTGCACTTCGGGCTCTTCGACCTCATCAACAAGAGCGCCACCATCGGCGCCATGATCGTCTCGCCGAACTGGAGCATCGCTGTCGCCTGCCTCATCGGCGCGCTGGTGCTTCTCTTTCTCAGCGCTGCACTGCTCTGGGCTCCCTCACGAAAGGCCATCGCATGAGAACCCGCATCGTTGCCGTCATCGGCGCTGCCGCCGTTGCCCTTGGGCTGATCGCAGCCGTGCTGGTCGGCACTGGCTACAGCTACGCCTTCGCCACGGAGCCGGACGACACTAGCGAGTTCACCCCGCCGCCGCGGCCCCCAGAGACCATCGCGTCGACCTCGCCCGCTCTGCCCACCATCGACGACATTCCCGAAGGCCTCAGCGACGAGGAGTACGCGCACGCTGTCGAGTGGCTGACCTGGTCGGGCATGATCGACGACTGCATGGAGGACGCCGGGTTTCCGGAGTGGTTCTATCAGGCCTACTGGCAGGTGAAGGAGGGCAGCTGGCCCGATGCCTTCGATGACGTTGAGCGGCTGCACGCGGCCGCGCTCGCCCTCGGCGGCAACCCGGGATCGGGCGCCGACTACCGCTGGCAGGACGCCGGCTGCCAGGGTGCAGCCACCGAGGCCCTCGGGATCTCCAGTTGATCGCCCGCACCCGCATCGTCGCTGCCGTCGCGGGCTCTGGCGCCGCGCTCGCGGTCGTTGGAGCAGTGCTCGTCGGCATCACCTACGGCAACGTCGGCAACACGACCAACGACGCCGTCGGGTCGCAGGTGGGCATGAACGACAAGCCGAACACCGGGCCCGAGCCGAGCTTTGAGCCGCCGACTGACGGTGAGATCGCGGTCATGAACACCCTCGACTCCTACGTCGACGAGTGCATGGCTGACGCCGGGTTCCCGCAGTACTTCGAGCAGAACGTCTACGCAGAGGACTACGTGCCAGTCGAGGACTGGGACGCCGACCTCTCGGCCGAGCAGTCGGCCGCAGCCTTTCTCGCCCTCTGGGGTGACACGGGATCGGGCGCCGACTACCACTGGGACGAGGCGGGCTGCCACGGCTACGGCGTGCACATGATCGGCGCCGACAACGCGAACTGACTAGCTGCGGGCGATCGCCAGAAAGTCGAGAATCGTCAGCTCTTCGCCGCGCGCCGTCGGGGCGAGCCCCGCGGCTTCAATGCGGGCGGATGCGGTGGCCGAGTCGCCGAGCACCTCTGACAGCGCCTGCCGCAGCATCTTGCGCCGCTGCTGAAAGGCCGCGTCGATGAGCCTGAACGTGGCAACACGCTCTGCCTCGGTGCCGGGCTGCTCGCGCCGCTCGAAGCCGACGAGAATCGAGTCGACGTTGGGCACCGGCCAGAACACCTGGCGGCTGACCTTGCCCGCCGTGCGCCACACGCCGTACCAGGCGGCCTTGGCGCTCGGGCTGCCGTAGACCTTCGAGCCGGGGCTGGCGGCGACGCGCTCCCCCACCTCGGCCTGCACCATCACGAGTCCGCGCTCGATCTGCGGAAAGTGCTCGAGAAAGTGCAGCAGCACGGGCACAGAGATGTTGTACGGCAGGTTGGCGACGAGAGCGGTTGGATGCCCCGGCAGCTCGGTGACGGTCATCGCGTCGGCGGTCACCACCGTCAATCGCGCGTCGGGAGCCAGCTCGCCCACCGTGATGGGCAGCTGCGCGGCCAGCCGCTTGTCGATCTCGACGGCGATGACCTCTGCGCCGGTCTCGAGCAGACCGAGGGTGAGGCTGCCCAGACCCGGGCCGACCTCCACGACAGTGCCGCCGGTGACGCCCGCGGCCTTGACGATGCGGCGCACCGTGTTGGCGTCGATGACGAAGTTCTGCCCCAGCTTCTTGGTGGGCTGAATGCCCAGCAGCTCGGCGAGATCCCGGATCTCTGCCGGTCCGAGGAGCGTCACAGGGTCTCCTCCGGAAGCATGCGCGGCGCGGTGACC
This sequence comes from Microbacteriaceae bacterium, assembly GCA_044239765.1. Lineage (GTDB taxonomy): Bacteria > Actinomycetota > Actinomycetes > Actinomycetales > Microbacteriaceae > Conyzicola. Next base: position 4,226 of record JBIIAR010000125.1, on the reverse strand, counting down.
GGCTCGTCGTCCCAGTGGCCGTAGACCAGCTCGGTGTTGCTGGCGATCTGGGCGGCGAGCATGGCGACATCCGTCTCGAGGGTCTCGGCGAGCGCCCGCAGTGTGTAGGGGATCATGTACGGCGAGTTGGGGCGCCCGCGGTACGGCGTCGGCGTGAGGTAGGGGGCGTCGGTCTCGATGAGCAGCAGGCTGCGCGGCACGACCGCGATGGCTTCGCGCAGGGCGCCGGCGTTCTTGAAGGTGCTCGTGCCCGCGACCGAGATGTACCAGCCCTCATCCGCGCAGATGCGTGCCAGCTCGCTCTCGCCACTGAAACAGTGGAAGACGGTCTTCTCTGGCGCGCCGACGCGACGCAGCGTCTCGACGACGGCACCGTGGGCGTCGCGGTCGTGAATCTGCATGGCGAGGCCGTGCTTCTTGGCGATGGCGATGTGCGCCTCGAAGGATCGCTGCTGTGCCTTCAGCCCGTCGCCCTCGGTGCGAAAGAAGTCGAGTCCGGTCTCGCCGACGGCGCGCACCCGGGGGCGTCCGGCGAGCTCGTCGATCTCGGCGAGGGCGGCATCCAGCTCTCCGGCCGCCTCGTAGCGCGGCGCCTCGTTGGGGTGAATGGCGACAGCGGCGAGCACGCGCGGCTCGACGGCGGCCACGGCGGCTGACCAGCGCGAGGTCTCGAGGTCACCGCCCACCTGGATCACCCCACGGATGCCGACGGACGACGCCCGGTCGAGGTGCTCGCGATAGCCCATCGGGTTGTCACCGTCGCTGATCTCGAGGTGCGTGTGGTTGTCGTAGACACCGACGACGAGCGCTTCGGGAAGAGGCGCATAGCTGAGGTCTCTGCTGGCGCCCGCCTCGGTCGAGACGCTGCGCGAGCGGATGAACTCGGCTTCGGTCACGCAGTGACCTCGGCTTCGATCCGGGGAAAGAGCGGCTCGAGCGGCACAACCTGCGATCCAGGGGCGAGCTGGCCCCACGTGCCGGCGTCGCGAACGATCTGCTCGTCGAGCGATCCGCTCGCGCCGAGCGCGGTCCAGAGCTTCGCGGTCGCCTCGGGAATGACCGGGCTGAGCAGCACGGCCAGGGCGCGAAGACCCTCGGACGCCGTGTACAGCACGGTGCCGAGACGCTCGCGGGTCTCGTCCTGCTTGGCCAGCACCCACGGCTCCTGAATGGTGATGTAGCCGTTGAGCTCCTCGACGATCGTCCAGATGGCAGAGATCGCCTCGTGAATGGCGAGGGAGTTGATTGCCGCGTCGGCGTTCTCGGTCGCGGATGCGACAGTCTTCTGGATTGCGAGGTCGGCTTCGAGGTATTCAGCTGGCTCTGGCAGCACGCCGTCGTAGTAGCGCGTGACCATCGCCGTCACGCGGCTCGCCAGGTTGCCGAACCCGTTGGCGAGCTCGGCCTGGTAGCGCGCGCTGAGGTCTTCCCAGCTGAACGAGCCGTCCTGCCCGAAGCTGATGGCACTCATGAAGTAGTAGCGGAACGCGTCGACACCGAAGGTCTCGGTGATCTGCGACGGCGCGATGCCGGTGAGCTTCGACTTCGACATCTTCTCGCCGCCGACGAGCAGCCAGCCGTGCCCGAAGACCTGCTTGGGCACCTCGATGCCTGCAGCCATGAGCATGGCCGGCCAGATGACGGCGTGAAAGCGCGCGATGTCTTTGCCGACGAGGTGGGTGGCGGGCCAGCGGCGGTCGAACTGCTCCTGGTCGACGCCGTAGCCGATGGCGGTCGCGTAGTTGAGCAGCGCGTCGAACCAGACGTAGAGCACGTGCGACTCGTCCCACGGAATCTTGATGCCCCAGTCGAAGCTGCTGCGCGAGACCGAGAGGTCGCTCAGGCCCTGCTTGACGAACTGGATGATCTCGTTGCGAACGCTCTCTGGCTGAATGAAGTTCGGGTTGGTCTCGTAGAGGTCGAGCAGGCGGTCCTGAAAGTCGCTCATGCGAAAGAAGTAGTTGCGCTCGCTGAGCACCTCGACCGGGCGGGAGTGGATCTTGCAGAGCTTCTGGCCGGCGAAGTCGCCGTCCTCGGTCTCCATCAGGTCATCCAGCTGCTTGTACTCCTCGCAGCCGACGCAGTAGTAGCCCTCGTACTCGCCCGAGTAGATGTAGCCGTCGTCGTAGAGCTTCTGCAGAAAGATGAGCACGCCCTTCTCGTGGCGCTCGTCTGTCGTGCGAATGAAGTCGTCGTTGCGAATGTTGATGGTCTCGAGCAGCGGCAGCCAGGCGTCGTGCACGAGCTTGTCGGCCCACTCCTTGGGGGTGGTGTCGTTGGCGACCGCGGTGCGCAGAATCTTCTGGCCGTGCTCGTCTGTGCCGGTGAGCAGCCAGGTGTCGTCGCCCGACTGTCGGTGCCATCGGGTGAGAACGTCCGCCGCAACCTCCGTGTACGCGTGCCCGATGTGGGGCACGTCGTTGACGTAGAAGATGGGGGTCGTCAGATAGAAGGAGTCGCCGGCGGCCATCCCTCGATTCTACGGCTCAGGTTTGATCGTTACGCTGACCTCATGCAGAGCCGCAAAATCGGAAACGTCACTGTCAGCGCCATCGGCCTCGGGGGCATGCCCCTCTCGATCGACGGGCGGCCATCGCGCCAGCAGGCGCTCGACACAATCCTCGCCGCGATCGACTCGGGTGTCACCCTCATCGACACCGCCGACTCGTACACGATGGAGGCCGACGGCCAGGGCCACAACGAGTCGCTCATCGCCGAGGCCCTCAAGCTGCGCCCGACCGAGGCGAAGAGTATTCTCGTGGCCACCAAGGGCGGCCTCATCTACCGCAGCGGACGGGACTGGGACCGCAACGGCCGCCCCGAGTACCTGCGGCAGGCAGCCATCGACTCTGCCCAGCGCCTCGGCGTCGAGTCGATCGGCCTCTACCAGTACCACCGCGAGGACTACACGACCGCCTACACCGACTCGCTGGGCGCCATGAAGGACCTGCTCGACGAGGGCCTCATCCAGATGGCGGGCATCTCGAACGCCATCACCGAGCAGATCGTGCTGTTCAACACGATTCTGGATGGCCGGCTTGTGTCGGTGCAGAACCGCTTCTCGCCGATCTTCCGCTCGTCGCGACCGGAGCTCGACTACACCGTCGCGAACGGCATGGCATTCCTGCCGTGGAGCCCCCTCGGCGGCATCGGAAACGGATCGGATGTCTTCGACTCCAGCGCGTTCGCCGCGGTCGGCGCAGAGGTGGGCGCGAGCCCGCAGCAGGTCGCCCTCGCGTGGGAGCTCTCGCTCGGCGAGTCCGTCATTCCGATTCCCGGAGCGTCGCGACCGTCGTCGATCACGGACTCGGCGCTGGCCTCCGACCTCGTTCTCACCCCAGAGCAGTTGGCGCGCCTGGGCGCCTAGCTGCGTGCGGCGAGCGCGCCCTCATACAGCTCACGGCGCGAGAGACCCGTTTCGAGTGCGACCTCAGCCGACGCCTCCTTGATGCGAACACCCGCGCCGATGAGCGCCTGCACCTGCGCGACCCCCGCCGCGAGGTCGACGGTTGCTGGGGCCGCACCCTCGACGAGCAGCACGATCTCGCCGCGCACCCCCTCGGCGAAATGCGTGGCCAGTGAGGCGGCGGTGCCGCGCGCCACCTCTTCGTGCAGCTTGGTGAGCTCGCGGCAGACGACGACGCGACGCTCCCCCACAGCAGACGACAGGTCGCGCAGCGAGTCGACCAGGCGGTGCGGGCTCTCGAAGAAGATCATGGTGCGCGGCTCGCGGGCGAGACCGGTGAAGTAGGCGACACGGCCCTTGCGCGGCAGAAAGCCCTCGAAGCTGAAGCGGTCGGTCGGCAGGCCGCTGACGGCGAGGGCGGTGAGCACCGCACTCGGTCCGGGTAGGGCCGTGACGGTCACCTCCGCCGCGATGGCGGCCTGCACGAGCACGAAGCCGGGGTCGCTGACGGCGGGCATGCCGGCATCCGACAGAACGAGCACGTCGGCTGACCGGGCGAGCTCGACGATCTCTGCGGCCTTCTCCAGCTCGTTGTGCTCGTGCAGCGGAATCAGCCGCGGCCGGTTCTCGACGCCGAGGGCCCGCATGAGGTGAATGGCGGTGCGCGTGTCTTCTGCGGCGATCACCTCGGCGTTGCCAAGCGCCTCGATCAGCCGACGGGAGGCGTCGCCGAGGTTGCCGATCGGGGTCGCCGCGAGAATGATCACTCGCCCATTGTCGCGGATAGCATTGCCGTCATGGCTGACCGCGACTTCGAGCA
>JBIIAR010000124.1:0-6898 GCA_044239765.1 Microbacteriaceae bacterium | reverse complement strand
CGCGGGCTGCGACTTCGATGACGAGAGCGACGTGCCGATCAGGCCGCTGCTGACAGTCGACGAGCGTTTCAGCGCCGCCGAGATGGAAGCCCGCAGCTACGACCCCAACTACATCGAGCGCCACAGCGCAGCGTTCATCGTGCCGGAGGGATCCACGATCTCGATCTGCGCGGGCTGGGTCGACGCGCACACCTGGAGCACGAACGTACCCGACCACGTGTTCAGCGAGGTGCTCAACAGCCCGGACTACGCGATGCCCGTTGCAACGATCGACAGCGTTGCCATGCGCCCCTCAGTGACCTCCAGCGGCGTCAAAGTGACAGCCTCGACCGGCGCACTCGACGCGGAATGCGGCTATTGGCAGGGCGGATTCGCTTTCGACACGATGCCTCTCTGCGACTTCTCCACCCTGGCCGCCAGGTCGGTCGTGTGGGACACCACCCTTGTGGTGCAGGCGAAGGCCACCGCCTTCGGGTCGAGCGGTGTTCGCCAGTACGTGCTGCCGGTCGCCCCACGGCTGTGTGGTGTTGGCTGCGTGCTTCCGAGCCCGGAGTACTACGACATCCCGCTCGAGTCGCGCAGCGACCTCTGCCTCGGAGACGGCTGCGGCGAGTCACACGTCGGCACCGTGCGCCTCAAGGTCGAGTGGATCGAGGGCAACGATTCGTGGGCCGACTCCTGGACCCGCAACGGCGCGGCCGCACCCTCGGCCCTCGCCCCGGTCTTCGACCGCCGCGCGACCGTCACCCTCGGCGCGCTCAGCGCGGACGGCCTCACCCAGTCAGCCGAGGTGCGCATCGATGCCGACCGCGAGAGCAGCATGCGACTCACCGTCAACCGCAGCTTCCGCGCCTCCGGTGTCGAGCGGGTCATTGAGAATGCCGAGTTTCTCGAGGCGCGCACGGTCACTATCGACGGGCTCCCCGTAGGCCAGGACTTTGCCCTCACCGTGGAGCTGACCGATCGCGATGGAAACACCAGCATCTACTCCGCGCTTGACACCGGCTTCCTCTCAGGGGTGGGCCACCGTCCGTGGGTGGGTGGCACGTTCTCGACCGATTCCATCGCGCAGCAGTTCGAGGTCTCAATCTCAATGAGCCGCACCGACGGCCGCGCCTTCGCCTACGGCAACTACTCACTATCGCTGGGTTCCACCGTCTGGTCGACCACCGAGGGAGGCTCCGGCCGTTGGAGCTGCGTAGACGGAACAGCCAGCTTCGACCTAGGCACACCGACTGCGGATGGAACAGTTCGGCAGGCGACGCAGCTCTACCTCAGCATCGAGCTCGCTGACCTGCGTCTGCGCGACGGCGTTGCTCCCGGCTGCGTCTCAGCCGAGGCCACGAACGCCCAGGTTGCTCGCCCGACCACCCCACGCACCGAGGGCGTGTGGCTGCAGCTATCTCAGCTGCAGTCCGGGCTGACCTACACGACCAGCATCGATGATCTGACCGTGGTGATTCGGGTCACCCCCAGCGCTGGCTAGCCCTCGTAGATGATGTCAATGACCTTCGCCGACCACGGGCAGTACTGCTCGCTGGTCACGGTGCGATCCTCGACGTACGACGGCAGCCCGTCGCAGACCTCGATGGTCATGTCGGCGAACTCAAGGCTGGCCGGGTCGATGTGCCAGCTCCACGGCGCGTTGACTCCGGCGTCGTCGCGCACGACGGTGCCGAGTGGAATCGCGGCACCCGGCTTGCCCGCGAGCAGGTCTTCCGCGTGCTGCACGAGCTCGGGCGTGGCCAGCTCGATCTTGTAGGTCTCGCTGCCCGCGACCTCGAACACGGCCACCGGGTTCTGCGGCGCGGTGGGGGCGCACCCGACGAGTAGCAGCAGGGGCAGCACAAGAAGCAGGCGTCTCATCCGACACTCTCCCGAGGTAGGTCAAACCAGCGCAGGTGCTCGAAGTCGGGTCCGAGTGACGTGGCGACATTCTCTGGGGCAAGTTCGGGCAGCCGCGCGAGCAGCTCGCGGGCCTCGGCGAGATAGCCGGCCAGGGCCTCCTCGCCCACGGTCTCGTCGTGGCGGGGGTAGGTCAGCTCGCCGTCGACGTAGGCAAGCTGCGCGAGGCGCAGCGGCGGCTCGACGGCGCCGTCGCGGTGGCGCCAGAGTCCGGTCGTCGGGTCGAAACGGTAGAGGGGCGTGAGTCGGTGCCCCTGCTCAGCGACGAGGGCGACGGCGCTGACGAGGTAGCGAAAGACCTCGTCGCTGAGAAAGTAGTTGAAGTTGACCCGCACCCAGCCGGGCTTGATGCCCTCGCAGCCGCCGGTGATCTCGCGCTCGAACTCGCGGCTGCGCTCAACGTCGATGCCGAGCAGGCGGTGGCCGTAGGGCCCGGCGCAGCTGCATCCACCACGCGCCTGGATGCCGAAGAGGTCGTTGAGAATCGACACCACGAGGTTGTGGTGCATGTGCTTGCCACCGGGGCGACGGATGATGAACGAGACGATCGAGAGCCGCTCGGCATCCGGGTTTCCCAGAATCTCGATCGCCGGGCTGGAGCGCCACGCGCGCACGGCTCGCCGCAGCAGGTCGTCCTCGTGCCGGCGGATCTCGTCGACCCCGACCGCGTTCTTGAGGTCGAAGACCAGACCCGCGCGAATCGACTCGATGATGGCCGGGGTGCCGGCCTCTTCGCGGTGCGCGTGGTCGGCGAGGTAGAGGTGCTCCTCCGGGTTGACGTACGCGACGGTGCCGCCCCCGACGGTGTCGGGCACCGAGTTGGTCAGCAGCTTCCTCGAGACGACGAGCACACCCGGGGTTCCCGGGCCGCCGATGAACTTGTGCGGTGAGAGAAAGATCGCGTCTTTGCGCGCATCGACGTCGCCGCTGTAGGGGTTCATCTCGATGTCGACGTAGGGTCCACAGGCAGCGAAGTCCCAGAAGGCGAGCGCGCCGTGCGCGTGCAGCAGGCGGGTGATGCCGTGGGTGTCGGTGAGGATCCCCGTGACGTTGCTCGCGGCACTGAACGAGCCGATCTTGAGCGGGCGGTCTTTGTACAGCTCGAGTTGCGCCGCGAGGTGGGCGGCGTCGATGTGGCCGTCCGCCGTCTCGTGAATGGTCACGACGTCTGCGACGGACTCCCTCCACGGCAGCTCGTTCGAGTGGTGCTCGTAGGGCCCGATGAACACGACCGGCTTCTTCTCGATCTGCGCGCTCAGCGCGTGCTCGAGGTCGAGGTCGGCCGGAATCCGGATTCCGAGAATGCCGACCAGCTTGTTGATGGCGGCGGTCGAGCCGCTGCCCGCGAAGATGACGACCGTGTCGTCGTCGCCGTTGACCGACGCGTGGATGATGCCGCGGGCATCCTCACGCAGCCGCGTCGTCTGCAGCCCGGTTCCACTCGACTCGCTGTGGGTGTTCGCGTAGCGCGGCAGCACCTCGGCACGGATGAAGTCCTCGATGAACCCGAGAGCACGACCGGATGCGGTGTAGTCCGCGTAGGTCACCCGCCGGTCGCCGAAGGGGCCGTGCATCACCTGATCGTCACCGATGACGGAGTCGCGGATTCTCAGCAGCAGCGCGGAATCGGTGATGGATGAATCGCGCGGCTCGATCATGGGCCAAGGGTACTAGCGAAGGTGTCCCCCCGGAGGGATTCGAACCCCCGGCCATGCGGGTAGAAACCGCGTGCTCTTCCGCTGAGCTACGGGGGGAAGTGGTGCAAGCCACCGCCCAGAATAGCGGAAGCGCCGCTAGACAGCCTTCGCCAGCGCGACAAGCACCTGGTTGACGGTCGGCACGCCTTCGGCCCGAAACACCTCGGTGTCGGTCGCGTCGAGCACGACGACGGTCGGCGTCGATCGGATTCCCGCCTGCGCCGCCTCGTCGTTGTGCAGGGCGACGTCGATCTCGGCGATGGCTGCCGACGGCACGAGCGTCGACACCTGCTCGAGCACCGATCGGGTCTGGATGCAGGGGTCGCAGAACGACGAGGAGAAGAAGAGCAGTTTCACCTCGGCTGCAACAGCGCTGATGGCTCTACTGTTCCGAGATGCGCTCGTCGGGGTCTTCTAGGGCCTCGCCGGCGGTCGGGTCGAAGGTGTAGGTGACCTGCACCTGGTCGCCGATCGTGTGCACCTCGGGCGCGTTGTAGACGACCTGGGTCTCTTTGCCGTCGAGCGCCACGAGCACAGTCAGCTCGGTGTCCCAGCTGCCATCGGTGCTGATGCGGCGGTCGTTGCGGCCGTCGTAGGGGCCACCGGTGTAGAAAACGACGTACTCGTCGCCGTGCTTGAGCGGGGTGTTGGTCATACCGAAGTTCTACCAGACTCCGGTGATAGTCAGCACAGCGCCGAGCAGCGACAGCGCCGCGAGCGTCAGCCCGACAATGAGCAGCACGAGGTGCACGGTGAAGAAGGGCGTGGGCTTTCCGGCGGAATCCCGGGCCCGCGGGTCGCGTGCAACCCGCTTGAAGAAGGTCGGCCAGGTGACGACGTTGAAGACGGCGTTGGCAAGAAGAATGGCGGTGATCATGGCCCCATCAGCCTAGGTGCAGGAATATAGTTGTGTATATGCAACTAAATCAGCAGCCCCGCCAGGTCTGGGCCATCGCCTTTGCGTGCGTCGTCGCCTTCATGGGAATCGGCCTCGTCGACCCGATCCTCAAATCCATCTCGACCGATCTGCACGCGACCCCCACCGAGGCCGAGCTGCTCTTCACCAGCTACCTCGTCATCACGGGGCTGGCCATGCTCATCACCAGCTTCATCTCGAGCCGCATCGGCGCCAAGCGCACCCTGCTCATCGGTCTCGGACTCATCGTCGTCTTCGCACTTCTCGCCGGCCTGAGCACCAACGTCGAGGCTGTCATCGGCTTCCGTGCGGGATGGGGGCTCGGCAACGCGCTGTTCATCTCGACCGCGCTCGCGACAATCGTCGGCGCGGCCAGCGGAGGCACTTCATCCGCGATCATCCTCTACGAGGCGGCGCTCGGCCTCGGCATCGCGATTGGCCCGCTGCTGGGCGGACTGCTCGGCAGCGTCAGCTGGAAGCTGCCCTTCTTCGGCACCTCCGTGCTCATGGCTATCGGATTCATCGCGATCATCACCCTGCTGCGCGAACAGCCGGATGCGGTGCGCACCCCCACAAGGCTCACCGCTCCCCTGCGCGCCCTGCGCCACCCCGCGCTCGCCCTGCTCGCTGCGGTCGCCCTGTTCTACAACATCGGCTTCTTCGTGCTGCTGGCGTACACCCCGTTCCCTCTCGGCTTCGAGGCAATGGGCATCGGCCTGACCTTCTTCGGCTGGGGGCTCGGCCTCGCCTTCACGAGCGTCTGGCTCGCGCCGCGGCTCACCGCCCGCTTCAAGCGCACCACCGTGCTCTCGTTCGCCCTGCCCGCACTCGCCCTCGACCTCGTCGCGGCCGCGCTGCTCGTGAACGTTCCCGCCGGACTGGTGACCTGCGTCGTGGTCGGCGGCCTCGTGCTCGGGGTGCTCAACACCGTGCTCACCGAGAGCGTCATGGAGGCGACCGACCTGCCGCGCTCGGTTGCGTCGTCGGCCTACTCGTCGGTGCGCTTTCTGGGCGGCGCCGCGGCTCCACCGGTGGCGACGCTGCTGGCCGACTCGTTCACCGCAGCGACGCCGTATTACTTCGCCGCCGCATCCGTCGCTGTTGCCACGCTGGTTGTGGTTCTCGGGCACCGCGCCCTGGCCCGGGTGAACGGCGGCCACGAGTCCGCCCTGCAGGAGGCGCAGGCAGTAGGCGTCGGCGACGCGAACTAGACTGCGACAATGCCAAGTTCCGCCGACCGCCTTGTCTGGATCGACTGCGAGATGACCGGTCTCGACCTCACGACCGATGAGCTCGTCGAGGTTGCCGTTGTCATCACCGACTACGACCTCAACCTCATCGACCCGGGTTTCGCCATCGTCATCAAGCCCGACCAGTCGGCGCTCGACAACATGAACGACTTCGTCACGGCCATGCACACGACGAGCGGGCTCATCGACGAGATTCCGAACGGCGTCTCGCTGGCCGACGCGGAGTACGCGGTTCTCGAGTACATCCTGCGATTCGTTCCGGCAGAGAAGTCGGCGCCGCTCGCCGGCAACACCATCGGCACCGACCGCGCCTTCATCAACAAGTTCATGCCGCGCGTTGACGCGCACCTGCACTACCGCAGCGTTGACGTCAGCTCGATCAAAGAGCTGTCAAAGCGCTGGTTTCCCCGTGCGTACTTCAACGCCCCGTCGAAAGACGGTGGACACCGCGCCCTCGCCGACATCCTCGAGTCGATTCGTGAGCTCGACTACTACCGCAAGGCGGTCTTCGTGGCCGACCCCGGACCCTCGACCGACGAGGTTCAGGCCATTTCGGCGGCTGTGGTGCAACAGTTTGCCCCTCACCTGTAATACACTCTTTTAGTTGCCCGTTCCACGTGAGAGCGGAGCAGCACCATGGTGGTCGTAGCTCAGTTGGCAGAGCGCTGGCTTGTGGAGCCGGATGTCGCGGGTTCGAGCCCCGTCGATCACCCCATGTGAGAAAAAGGCCGGACGGAAACGTCCGGCCTTTTTTCTGTGGAAAGGTTGGTCTATGGCCGACACCCTCGAGCAGACCCGGGTCGACGAGCAGCTGCTGCTCGACACGCCCTGGGTGACGATCGTCTGGAACGATCCGGTCAACCTCATGAACTACGTCTCCTACGTGTTTCGCAGCTATTTCGGCTTCTCGAGAGAGCGGTCGGATGAGCTCATGCTGCAGGTGCACAACAACGGCCGCGCCGTCGTCGCCACCGGCGGCCGCGAGGAGATGGAACGGCACGTCGAGGCCATGCACGACTTCGGACTGTGGGCGACCGTGCAGAAGGACGGCGCATGAAGGCCTTCACCGCCGAGGGCACCGAGATCCTCTGCGAGTTCACCCCGCTCGAGGCAGAGCTGCTCGGTGACCT